>JBKPBJ010000162.1:0-21639 GCA_046726875.1 Verrucomicrobiota bacterium | reverse complement strand
GTGAGACTGAAGTCCGGCGCAGGCTTACCGACTTCGGGCTGCGTTTGGGATTCTGTTGCCGCCATGCATGTAATCGTCGCAAGACCGACGACCGCTGACAAGATCGTGTTTCGCATATTCATGACTCAGTTTTGAAGCGTAGACGCGTCCAGTCAAGGAACGACGGATCCCGATGTAGCAAGCTGGGAAGGCGCGTTACTCCTCACGCCTGTTGCCAAACAGGAATCGGCGGGCAGAGCACTGCCCGCCCTACCGAATTTGTTCCGCGCGTGGTAGGGCGCGTCACTCTGTGCGCGCCGCTCCTGAATTGGCTTGCCCTCGGCGACAGCTTTTGAATCAATAACTCCCTAATGCCGAGACCGGACGTTGCCGAACATCTTCCGATTAAACCGTTGCGACTGATTCTTGGTGTCATCGCGTGCATCGGAATTGCGGCGACGCTCTTCACGCTGCTGTTCGGGTTCATGACCATCCCGGCAAACTCTGTTGGGGTGAGGACGCGGTTTGGCGCTTACCACGACATCGTAACCCCGGGTTTGACCTATGCCATTCCATACGTGGACGAGATCCACATCGTACCTACGCAGCGTTTGCAGAAGCTCGAGTTCGGTTTTTCCACCCCGGGTGCGACAAATTTTTATCAGGGTGATCCGCAGCCGGAGGAAACTGAGACGATGATCACGGGCGATCTAAACACCGCGCTTGTGCCGTGGGTGGTGCAATATCGGATTACTGATCCGAGAATGTATCTGTTCGGCGCACGCGAGCCGGAGAAAACGTTGCGCGACCTTTCCGAAAGCGTGATGCGCGAAGTAATCGGCGATCGAACTGTGGACGAAGTGCTCACCATCGGGCGCCACGACATCGAGACATCGACGTTGAAGCGTCTGGCCGATCTTTGTTCGCAGTACGATTTGGGAATTCAGATTCAACAGGTGCAGCTTACGAGCGTTCGTCCGCCGCCGGCTGTGCAGGCAGCGTTCAACGATGTCAATCAGGCGCAACAGGAAAAGCAAACAGCCATCAACCAGGCCTGGGCTGTGTACAACGATGCTGTTCCGAACGCGCGCGGTCAGGCAAAAGAGCGCGAGAAACAGGCTGAAGCGTACGCGTTTCGTCGGGTAAACGAAGCTAAAGGCCAAGCGCAAAAGTTCTCGTTGTTGCTCGCCGAGTATCGCAAAGCGCCGGAGGTGACGCGCCGACGTCTTTATCTCGAAGCGATGCAAGCCATCCTGCCGAGTTTGCAAAAGAAAATCATCGTCGACGACAGCCTGAAGAACATTCTCCAGACGTTGCCGCTTCAGGTGCCCGGCGAATCGAGGAACCCGCCATGAACGTGATCTGTTTAAAGTCTCACGCCTCGCGCACGTCAGAACCTTTCTGTCATGTTCAGCGAAGCGAAACATCTCTGGATGTGACCCGGCACAGCGCTGCTGCAAATGATCTGAGATTCTTCGCTTCGCTCAGAATGACAGCAACAGGCGGTTTTACGCGCGCAAACTCATGAACGTGATAGACGTGACTCCGCGCCCCGCTGCCGTGTCCGCTACAGTACGTTTTTTGCAAAGCCCGTTCATGTCGATCCTGGGGATTATTTTTATTCTGACCGCATTGAAATGGGGAACGTTGCTCTTTGTCGTGCCGCAATACGAAACGGTGATCATCACGCGTTTCGGCAAGATCGTCCGCACTATCACCACGCCCGGGTTGAAACTGAAGCTGCCGATCATTGACAAGGTGCAGCGATTCGACAAACGCATCCTCGCCTGGGACGGGCCGCCGACCGAATGTCCAACCAAGGATAAGCTCTACATAATCGTCGATTGTTTTGCTCGGTGGCGAATCAGCGATCCGATGCTCTACTACAATAGGCTCAATGACGAGCGGAGCGCGCTTTCGCGGCTCGACGACATTCTCGGCAGCGAAACGCGCACCGCTGTCGCCACGCACGATCTGGTCGAAATCATTCGCGTGACCAAAGGAAGAAAACCTGCCCGCGACGAGGAGCTGGAGAAAACCGGCACGGTTCTGCCCACCACAATTCCCGATATCGAATTCGGGCGCGGCGAAATCGAGAAACAAATCACCGAGCGTACCCGTCAGAAGATCGCCGACTTCGGGATCGAACTGCTCGATGAACGTTTCAAGCGCAGCAAATACAATCCTGCGGTGGCCGAGAAGATCATCGAGCGAATGTCCAGTGAGCGACACCAAATCGCAGCGCGTTTTCGTTCCGAAGGCCGCGGCGAGGCGGCGAATATTAACGGCCAAAAGGAAAGCGACGTCGCCTCGATCAGTTCTAATGCCACGAAGAACGCGCTTGAAATCGAAGGCAAGGCCGACGCCGAAGCCGCCGCGATTTACGCAGCAGCGTTCGGTGCGCCTGACGCGCAGGAATTCTACTCGTTTTTGCGCAGCCTCGATGTAATGCGCGCTGCTTTTGAAAAGGACACGACGGCGGTCATCTCGACCAACAGCGATCTTGGCCGAATGCTGAAATCAATGGCCGCAGCCGTGGCTCCGGCGAATCCGCCGCGTTGATCGACGTTTAGTCCACAGTTGCTGAACCTTGAGTGGGCGCAATGACTGCTGCCCTTGCTCCTGCGCAAATCATCGGCAGATTGAAATTCCAGTTTTTCAATGAAGACAACGCTTGCTCATCAACTGGCTGACTACGCGTGCGCGCTGCGGTTTGAGGAGCTTTCCAAGGAAGTGGTGCATGAAGTAAAACGGCGCGTGATCGATTCGTTAGGTTGCGCGCTCGGCGCATGGAAGGAAAAGCCGTTTGTGATCGCGCGAAGAGTGGCCGCAGATTTTTCGGCGGAGCACGGATCGACAATCATCGGCACTGATCACAAGGCGCCGCCGGACTGGGCGGCATTCGCCAACGGCTGCGGCATTCGCTATTTCGATTTCAATGATACCTATCTCTCGAAAGAGCCCGCGCACCCAAGCGACAACATTTCGGCCGTGCTTGCCGTCGCAGAAAGCGTGGCCGCCGGTGGCCGCGAATTGATTACAGCCACTGCCCTTGCGTATGAAGTGCAATGCCGGTTATGCGACGCGGCGAGTATTCGGGCGCGCGGCTGGGATCACGTGACCTACGGGACGTTCTCGACCGCGCTCGCGTCCGCGCATTTGATGAAACTTGACCCGGCAAAAACACGACATGCCGTGAACATTGCCGGGGTGGCCGGCGCGGCGATGCGCCAAGCGCGCGCAGGCGAACTCTCGCATTGGAAAGGCGTGGCCTTCGCGAACGCGGCGCGCCACGGCGTTTTCTCGGCGCTGCTCGCCCGCGAAGGTATGACCGGGCCCGCGCCGATCTTCGAAGGCGAAATGGGATTCGAGAGGCAACTCGGTGTGTCACTGGGCAATGTGGGCGAGAAATTTCGCGGATCGCCCACAATGATTCTGAAAACGAGCATCAAATATTGGCCGGCGGAATATCACAGCCAGAGCGCGATTGAAGCGGCGCTTTTTTTACGGAGCCAGATTGACGACCTTTTGAAAATCCAAGGCGTGCTGATCGAGAGCCACGACGCGTCGGTGGACATCATCGGAAGCGAACCGGAGAAATGGAAACCCAAAACACGCGAAACGGCAGATCACAGTTTGCCCTACATCACGGCCATTGCGCTGATTGACGGCGAAATCACCGATCGCCAGTTCGAGCCGGAGCGGTTCAAAGATCCTGATGTCTGGAGGTTTTTGGAGAATGTGAAAGTGGAGCGGAACGCGGAGTTGAGCTCGATGTATCCAGATGCGGTCGGCAACATCGTGCACATTGATCTTGCCGATGGCCGCCGATTAACCCGGCGTGTCGATTATCCGCTGGGCAACGCGAAGAATCGGCTCAAAGATTCGGCAGTCGAAGGAAAATTCCTTGGGCTTGTCGAGCGCGTCATTGAGGAGAGCCGGGCGAAAAGGATTATCGAGCTTGTTTGGAAACTGGATGAAGCCAAAAACGTGGATGAGCTGATGCAGGCAATGAGAATGACGAATGACCAATAACGAATGACGAAGGAATCATGGAATGACGAATACCGAAAAAGCGCAGCGCTCCGTAGTTTTCATTCATTCGTGCTTCGTCATTGATTCGTCATTCGTAATTCGTGCTTCGTCATTTGTATGAGCACGAGCAAGACCAAGAGGTTTCGCGAGCTCATCGCAGCGAGCCCTGTCATGCTGCCCGGTGTACCAAACGCGGCGATGGCGCGACAGGTGGAGCGAGCCGGGTTTCACGCAGTCTATGTGAGCGGCGCGGGAATGGCGAATGCGACAGCCGGCGTTCCCGATATCGGTCTGCTGACGCTAACGGAAGTGGCCCAACTGGCCGGGCACATTGCAAGGGCGGTGAAGATTCCTGCGATCGTGGATGCGGATACCGGATTTGGGGGTCCGGAAAATGTCGCGCGCACAATCCGCGAGCTTGAAGCTGCGGGTCTGGCCGGTTGCCACATCGAAGACCAGGAATTTCCGAAGCGCTGCGGACATGTTGCGGGAAAATCGCTGGTCGATGTTGAGGAGATGACGGAAAAAATCAAGGCGGCCGCAGCTGCGCGCCGCGATCCCGATTTTATGATCATCGCGCGGACGGATGCGCGCGCGGTGGAAGATTTCGATCGAACGGTTGATCGGGCGCAGCGGTACATGGAAGCGGGCGCGGATGCCATCTTTCCCGAAGCTTTGCAAAGCCCCGGGGAGTTTCGCGATTTTGCCAGTCAGATCGATTCGCCGCTGCTGGCAAACATGACGGAGTTTGGGAAAAGCCCGCTGCTTTCGTTTACCGATTTGGCCGGATTCGGCTACCGCATGGTGATTTTTCCCCAGAGCGCATTCCGCGTGTCGATGAAAGCGAGCGAGGAGTTTCTGCGTGCTCTCAAAGAAAGCGGGACCCAAAAGGAATGGCTCGATGAAATGCAGACGCGCGAAGAACTTTACGAACTGCTCAACTACGATCCAACCGCAGAGAAATGGCTGGGCTTGAGCGACTGACGATTTGTCGGCGCGCGTATCGTAGTTAGAATCAGCGGACAACATGGGTACTGAAACAAAACCACAATACAGCCCGGGACTGGCCGGGGTAATCGCCGGTGAAACGGCGATCTGCTGGGTCGATCCCGCTGCCGGGTTGATGTATCGCGGGTACGACATTCATCAGATGGCCGAGAAGGCCACTTTCGAGCAGGTTGCTTATCTGTTGCTCAATGGCGAGTTGCCGAACGCGAAACAACTGAAGGACTTCACGCAACAAATTGCCAGCCAACGCGAGTTGCCTGCCCCGGTCACGCAAATGCTCCGGTTACTTCCGAGCGATACGCATCCAATGGACATGCTGCGCACCGGCGTATCGATGTTAAGCGCTTTCGACAAGGACCTGAGCGATAATTCGCACGACGCCAACATTCGAAAATCAATTCGGCTGATCGCGCGCGTTTCCACTTTAATCACTGACGGCTGGCGGATCTCGCAGGGCGAACAACCGCTGCCGGAGAAACCGGAGCTGACGCAGGCGGCGAATTTTTTCTACAAGTTCGACGGCAAAATTCCTGACCAATGGCAAACCCGGATGCTCGATACAATTTTCAATCTCTACGCTGACCACGAATTCAATGCGTCCACATTTGCCGCGCGGGTGACCGCTTCTACGCTGGCGGGCATTTATGCAGCGGTCACCTCTGCAGTTGCGACTCTGAAAGGTCCGCTGCACGGCGGTGCGAATGAAGAATCGATGAAGATGCTCGAAGAAATCGGGACGCCCGATCGCGCCGAGGCATGGTTAATGAAAAAGCTGGGGACGAAAGACAAGATCATGGGTTTCGGTCATCGCGTTTACAAAAAAGGCGATTCGCGCGTGCCGGCGATGCGCGAGATCGCGCGCGACCTTGGGAAACGAACAGGGAAAGAGAATTGGGTCCCGATTTGCGAGAAGCTCGAACAAGTGATGGATCGGGAGAAACAGCTTTGCGCAAATGTGGATCTCTACGCCGCGCCCGTGTTCTGGATGCTCGGCTTTCCTCCTGAGCTGAACACGCCGTTGTTCGCGGCATCGCGCGTAGCAGGGTGGTGCGCCCATGTAACAGAGCAACACGATAATAACCGTCTCATCCGGCCGCGGTCACTCTACGTCGGGCCAGAGCTGCGGCCATATCCCGGGTCGCCCGTGTGACGGCCACAAATTGTAGGGCGTCTGTGTCAGACGCCTTCGCATGACGCAACATTCGGATGGCGTTTCACAGAGCGGAGCGGCGGGGACGCCAGCGACAGAGACGGGCAGACCGGAGGTCGAGTGAGCGGGAGCGAGCGAGTCAAACGCCCTACAAAGTGAAAGAAGAACAATCGCTCCAGGAAAAATATGCGCCCCGAAACATTTGCTTCGGCTGCGGCGTGGCAAACCCAGCCGGCTTGCATATTCGTAGTTTCCCGAAAAACGGCGAAGTCGTCGCTGAATGGAAACCGGAGAAAAAATACGAAGCGTTCAACGGAGTTTTGAACGGCGGGATCATCGGCACGTTACTCGATTGCCATTGTAACTGGACGGCAGCGTATCACTTGATGAAACGCGCAGGCGAAAATCGCCCACCTTGCACCGTCACGGCGGAATACGCCATTAAGCTACTGCGGCCGACGCCGACGAACAATTCCGTCTTTTTGTCCGCCAAGGTTGTCGAGATCACGGATGACCGCGCGACGGTCGAAGGGACGTTGAGTGCTGCAGGAAAAGTTTGCGCCACGTGTCGCGGAGTGTTTGTCGCGGTGAACGAAGGTCATCCCGCGTACCATCGATGGTAATAGCTTTGCTTTTGTTACTCGCTGCGAGTACGCCGGGATCGGCAAACGATTTCGTGAATCGGATTTTACCTGTCGAGCAGCGAACCAGAGCTCGAATCGGTGTGGCTGCACTGGACACTGGCAGCGGCGAACATCTCGATTACCGATCCGGCGAACGTTTCCCGATGTGCAGCACGTTTAAATTTCTCGCAGCCGCGGCGGTCTTGAAGCGCGTCGATGACGGAAAAGAAAAATTAGATCGGTTCATATCTTATGGCGCCAAGGACATTTTGGAATATGCGCCAGTAACGAAGGCACATCTTAAAGATGGAGGTATGACGCTTGGCGCCTTGTGCGCGGCGGCAATCGAACAGAGTGACAACACGGCTGGCAATCTTTTGCTGGATACAATTGGCGGACCGGTTGGACTGACAAATTTCATGCGCACAATTGGCGACGAAGTGACGAGACTTGATCGGAAAGAGCCGGAATTGAATAGTGCCCTTCCCGACGACGAACGCGATACGACAACACCTGCGGCGATGTGCGCAAACATGCAGCGGTTACTGCTGGGCAATGTGTTGTCTGAATCCTCGCGACATCAGCTCGAGGATTGGTTGCGGCACAACGAGACTGGCGCACTGATGATTCGCGCCGGCGTTCCAAAAACGTGGACCGCCGGGGACAAAACGGGACGATGCGCAAATGGAGCGACCAACGATGTCGCCATTATTCGTCCACCCGGGCGTGCACCAATTTTAATCGCTATTTACACGATCGGCTCGACATCTTCAGCGGATGATCGTGCTGGAACTGTTGCTGAAGGAGCGCGCGTTACTGTGGAGTTTTTGTCTCCGTAAAACAGCGATCGCCGGTAGTTGTAGCCGTCGCCCTGTGGGCGACGTTGCGCTTTCCATAGGAAAGCGGCTACAGAATTCGCTGCCTGAATTTCGTCGATGCGTGACCTGATAAAATGAGTTTAGCTGCCGCTTATGAAAGCTTCAACATTTCGGATACTTCCTCTTCCTACCGAAATTGCAGACGCAGCGCGGCGTGCAGTAGACGCGGGTGCAGCGGATCATGCACTCATCACGGTAGATTCGCCCGGAAGCAGTCCCTGTCGCCATTGCCTGCGTTGGGCGCAAGCTGGCGAGCGCGTCATTCTGTTTCCGTACGCTGCGATTCCCTCTGGTCACCCGTATTCTGAGACGGGCCCGATCTTTGTTCACGCCAATGAGTGCCAGCGCTACAGCGCGATTAATGAATACCCCGCCGACTTTCGCAATGGCCGCGTGTTTCGCGCTTACGATTCAAAGTACAACATCATCGACGCGCAAGTCATGAATGGCAGCGAAACGGAAGTGGTCATCCAACAGTTGTTTGAAAATCCCGACACTGCCTTTGTAGATGTGCGCAGCGTTACCCACGGCTGCTTTACCTTCCGAGTTCAACGCGCATGACGCGGAGAGTGTATCCCCACAAAATTCGCTGCTCGAATTTCGTCGATGCATCAACGATTGTGCCGGCGTAGCTTTTCCGCATGAAAACGCTCGAACTTCTGCCGCCCGCCGAGACGATGTATCACGCATTGGTGAACCGCGATCCGAGCTTTGAAGGAATTTTTTACATCGGCGTGCGCACGACTGGAATTTTTTGTCGGCCCACTTGCTCGGCAAAAAAACCGGCACGCGAAAACGTCGATTTTTTTGCAACATCAAGCGACGCTCTGGAAAACGGTTATCGGCCTTGCTTGCGCTGCCACCCGCTCGATCCAAATGCGCGTCCACCGACACTGATCGAGCGCTTGCGGGCGGAAGTGGAGCGCGCGCCGGGCGGACGCCTGACGGACAAGGAACTGGTCGCGCTCTCGATCGATCCATCCACCGCGCGGCGACAGTTCAAGCGCCATTATGGAATGACATTCCAAGCGTATCATCGCGCACGTCGAATGGGCCTTGCGTTGAGCCAGGTGCGGCAAGGCGGCCGCGTGGATCAAGCGCGAAACGGGAGCGGTTTTGAATCTGCGAGCGGTTTTCGCGAAGCTTTCACGAAGATTTTTGGCAAATCGCCGACAAACGCCAGGACGCGGGCACCGCTGTTTGCGGAGCGAATTGATTCGCCGCTCGGTGCAATGATCGCCGTCGCTGACGACGAAGGCTTGCGCCTGCTCGAATTCATCGACAGGCGCGCGACAGAACGCGAATTGTCGATTTTGCGGAAGCGATTGCGAACAAATGTCGTGCCGGGGAAACATCGGCATCTTGAAACCGTCCGTTCCCAGCTGAGGGATTATTTCGCCGGCAACAAGCTGCAATTTGAAATTCCGTTGGCTCCGATCGGATCCCCCTTCCAATTGCGCGCGTGGAAAGTCTTGCAGTCCATACCAGTTGGCGAAACGCGTTCGTATTCGTGGATGGCAAAACGCCTGGGCGATGAAAATGCGCGTCGCGCAGTTGGTCGCGCGAACGGCACGAACATGATTTGCATCATCATCCCGTGCCACCGCGTCATTCGCGCGGACGGTACGTTGTGCGGGTACGGCGGCGGTTTGTGGCGCAAGAAATGGCTGCTCGATCACGAACGGCGCTGGCGGGGCAATGGTTCGTGAGAGGTGAAAAGTGAGACGTGAGAAGTGAGATCTGATTTCCTGCAAATGGATGCTGGTTACTTCTCAGTAATGACCAATCACATCTCACTTTGTGCAAAAGCGCGCCCGGGGTGACTCGAACACCCGACCCACGGATTAGAAATCCGTTGCTCTGTCCAGCTGAGCTACGGGCGCAAATGCGAGGGCAATATGTCGCTCTCGAATCTGCAAAAATCCAGCGCGAAACAGGGCGAATCCCCGTAAGCGGAAATGATCATCTGCGAATCCAAGACTCAATTACCGGGCTTGATGCTGCCGCCTGGAATAGGATGGCCAGCGCGGTATAAATAGCAGCAATCCTATTAAGCCTGCTCTGCTCCAGCACCGTCGCGAGAAAATTGGTGTCACGTCCCTTGTTCTCTGGGTCGTTCACTACGAAGTCGAAGCGAGGATCATATCGGGCGTCTTGATCAGTCACTTTCGCTTTGCTCGCCCTGAACCAATAATACGCCGCCAGGAGACCAAAGACGAGTCCAGCGATGCGACAAAGCGGTAATATGATGCCGAGCATTCTCACGACTCTTTGAACTCGCTCGTGTGCTCGTGTGTTTCAATCACGGTGCGAGTACTGGCACATTAATTATTACTTCAGCGCCCGACGTTTTTTTCGCCCAACCGGTTTTTTCGGAATTTGATAATCCGGGAAGGTCTCCTCATCGACAATCTTCTTGATCACTTCGCCGATGTCCGATCGCAGTAGCCAGTCGACCGCTATTCGCACAAACTTCGATGTATCCAGGATGGCGCTTCGCTCCACGATCGCATTGATTCGCTCTTCCTGATCCGGCCTAAGCCGAATATTCACGATTTTTTTTGCCATTCGTCTCTCCTGATCCGCTTTGTAACTCGGCGTAACACGAAAACTGCGATTTGTCACGCTCTTTTCTCTATAAACTTGCTGCCTGGTGGCGTAGCCGTAATGTGTTGTCGCTTTTCGTATTACGACAGCAAAGTACAACTCGGCTGGTCAACAACAATGTGGTTGCCCGTTATGACGGACCGGTAGGTAGCGATGATAATGCCAACGCCATTGCGATTGACGGTTCAGGCAATGTCTATGTAACAGGAAGAAGCCTGGGCGTAGGCGGTTCTTTCGATTATGCCACGATTAAGTATAGCGCGGCAGGTCAGGAACAATGGGTTGCCCGCTATAACGGAACCAGGATCTGATACTGATGAGGCCACAGCGCTAGTCGTTGATGGTCTCCGATTTGGAGGTTGGCGAAATTTAAAACGCCGGCAGCGAGAAAAGCAGAGGAGTTATCGCTGACTGTACTGTTAGCGATCTGCAGCGTCCCAATGTTAAAGACGCCGCCGCCAGTCTCCGATGCTGCGTTTCCGCTGAACGTGCTGTTCGTAATCGTCAACATGCCACCACCAGAGTTGTAGGTTCCGCCGCCCTCGCTAGCCATGTTACCGCTAACGTCGCTGTTGATGATGGTCAGCGTTCCTGCGTTGAAGGTGCCGCCGCCAAAGCCCGCCATGTTGCCGGTAAGAGTGCTGTTAGTGACGGTCAACATCGCGTTATTCAAGATGCCACCACCGAGGGCACCCTGAGCATTCCTAATCGTCAGACCGGAAATCGTGACCGTTGCACCTGAGCCGATCTGGAAGACGCGACTGATAGCGTTGCCATCGACGGCCAGCACGTCAGCGCCGGCACCGTTGATTGTCACGCTTTTGTCTACCAGCAGTTGGCCGCCGGTGAGCAAAATGACGCCGGAGCTGCCGTTGGCGTCAATCGTATCGCCATCGTGCGCATCCCACCAGTGCCTGGGCGCAATGAGCCCGGGCCGTTGTCATTGGTGTTGGTAATTATGATCGTAGTCGCATCCGCGCAAAGTGTGAGCCCGGAGATAATGCTCAAATAAATTGCCGCGGCATTGAAGTTGATCACACTTGCTACACCGTCGAATTGGACCAGAATTGCACCTATTAGAAAGTAAGCGGCTGTTACTTCGCACGGTCCAGACATCTCCACGGAAGCAGTTCCTGACAGTGACGTTGACGCTCCGGCCACTTATTGATACACCGTGGGTTGCGAACTGCTGTGTTCAGCCATGGCGAAGGAAGCTTCATCGGCCAATCCGTCGGTTCCATTACATGAAGTGTTGGAGTCCGAGTTCGCGGCTTTGCATGGAAAATTGCCGCCTGATTATCCCAGTTCGAGCGACCCCAACGTTCGGCTAGCAACAATCTGGGCGGCTGTACACCAGCTGCCAGAAAAGCGCGCCGCACTGTGCATTTCGGGTGGCGGCATTCGCAGCGCCACATTTGGACTGGGAGTTTTGCAGGGCCTCGCGCGCTGCGGTTTGCTCGACAAGTTCCATTATCTCTCCACCGTCTCGGGCGGCGGATACATCGGCAGTTGGCTGAGCGCGTGGATTCAGCGCGCGGGCCTGACAAGTGTTACCACTCAACTCGCGGGTCAGAGCCAGCACGAGAGAACAAATCCGGAACCGATCGAGATTCAAAATCTGCGCAGCTACAGCAATTATCTGAGCCCGCGGCTCGGGATTTTCTCCGCCGATAGTTGGACTCTTGTCGGTACATATTTGCGCAATCTTTTGTTGAACTGGTGGGTGATCATCCCATTGCTCGCCGCGTTTCTCACGCTGCCGTGGATTTTCAGCTCCATCGTAATGATGGATCCGCCGCTGCGAACCTACGCGTTATTCTGGAGCGGCGCGGTCATGGTGATAATTGGCGTCGCTTATATGGGGCTCAATTTGCCATGTGGCCGTAATCTCCGGTGGGATCAAAAGCGGTTTCTGCTGTTCTGTCTTCTACCGCTTTTTCTCGCCTCGGTGCTCATGACGATTCATTGGGCCTGGTTCAATTATTACGGGCGTTCGCTGATTGCCTGGCCATTGTTCGGCTTCGGCCAACCGCAGACCTGGGTGCCGTTTCTCTATCTTGGAATAGCACTGCATATCGTCTCATGGCTGACGTCATTACTTCCCGCGCATGGATTTCGCACACTGGAATTCCTCGCGGTAATCGTCTCTGGCGCGATTGGAGGCGTGGTTCTGTGGTTAGGCGCGCAAAAGTTGTTTCCGCATCCGGTGATGCAAATGGAGTTGTACATTTGCGTCGCTGTTCCCGGTTTCATGGCGCTGTTTTTCGTGGCGATCATGGTGTTCGCCGGAATTTCGAGCCGCTGGACGGAGGACTCGGATCGCGAATGGTGGGGACGCGCAACGGGATGGTTGCTTGCAGTAGCTCTGGGATGGCTGCTCATCAGCGGCCTGGTGGTCTTCGGACCACTTTCGCTGAAATGGACATGGTCGTTCATCACTACCGGCGGCCTGGCAGCACTTCTTACCGTCCTGGGCGGCCGCAGCCCGATGGTTGCGGCGAGCCAAAAAGAGCGCGCGACGGCGAGTCCGCTCGGTCTGATTTTGTCCAAGGCATCCACGATCGCGGCGGTGGTCTTTGCAGCGGTGCTCCTCATTCTCATTACCGAAATAATGACTTCGGTGATGACGAAGTTGATTCAGGCTTATCACATTAAGTTGGGTTACCAGGCGACGTTGGACTCCAAGTCCGGGCTGCTCGGCCGTCCTGAGCAATATTTGAACGTGATTTTCTACACGCCGTGGTGGCTGGTAATTCCGTTCGCGGCGTTACTTCTGCTGGCGGGCGTCGTCATGGCGCGCCTGATCAACGCCAACATGTTCTCATTGCATGGCGTATATCGTGACCGGCTGATTCGCGCTTACCTCGGCGCCTCGAATTCGGATCGGAAGGAAAACCCATTCACGGGGTTCGACGAGAATGACAATATCAAAATGCGGGATCTCTGGCGGCGCGAAAAATTTGAGGGCAAGCTCATGCCCGTTGTAAACATCGCGCTCAATCTGGTGTCTGGCGAAAAGCTCGGTTGGCAGGAGCGCAAGGCGCAGAGCTTTACGGTAAGCCCGTTGCACTGCGGCTCATCAGCGATGCACCCAGGGTATCGTTCTACGACCGGCGAGGACGGGACCGTGTATGGCGGCCCGCAAGGTATCTCGCTCGGATCGGCGATCACCATTTCCGGCGCCGCCGCTAGTCCTAACATGGGCTATCACTCATCGCCTTTCGTGACGTTTATTCTCACATTGCTAAATGTGCGGCTCGGCGCATGGCTCGGAAACCCCGGCAAAGCAGGCGACAATACCTTTCAACTGGGATACCCCGAGAGCAGTGTGCGGCCGATTATCGACGAAGCATTTGGCCTAACGAACGCCACCAGCCCGTATGTCTATCTTTCCGATGGCGGCCATTTCGAAAATCTCGGTCTTTACGAAATGGTGCTGCGTCGCTGCCATTTTATTGTAGTCAGCGATGCTGGCCAGGACCCCGAATGTTCTTTCGCCGACCTCGGTGAAGCCGTCCGAAAAATTCGGATCGATTTTGGAATTCCGATCGATTTCGATCAGATGGATATTTATCCCCGCAGCCAAATTGACGGGACGAAAGAGCGGGGCCACAACTGCGCCATTGGCCGCATTCGATATTCAGCAGTCGACGGTACTACGGCTCCGGATGGCGTCATCGTTTACATCAAACCGGCATGTTATGGCGATGAGCCGCGCGACATTTACGAATACTTTAAGAGGAGCGAAACATTTCCGCATGAGAGCACCGCTGACCAGTTTTTCTCCGAGTCGCAGTTCGAAAGTTACCGAATGCTTGGCGCGCACACGATGGAGATACTTTGCACGGATTGCGGCGGCGACTTCCGTCGTTTCACGGGTGATATCCTCAGGACCCACCTGAAGACTCAACCGCCTGATTGGCTGGCAACGTTAATCCGAATGTCTCCCACCGGACGCGACGCTGCAGGTGCTACCTAACGAGAGATTGCAAACTCGATTACAGCACGGTTGTTACCACCCTTCGGCTTGCGCGCGTTGCTCGATCTGTTCGAGGCTCGGATCAGTGTTGCTGATCCAGTTCCGTGCCTGACTGATCTCCGTTGGATTCACTGGAATCGCACGCGGAATTTCTTCGCCTCTCGCCACCAGCGCGCCTTCGTATTTCACTGGTTTGGCGCGTTTGATGGGAAACTTCCAATGATGACCGAATTTGTAGAGAACGTAATACATGGTCTTGGCTTCGGTTGCTCCCACACCGCTGCAACGCATGGCGTAGTAAAACATCCGGTCGCAATCCGGCCACGGGCGCTTGCGTTCTCCGTAGGCGACGTCGTGCAGCACTGAAGCGTTGCGGTATTTTCCTTCGAAAGGTCCACCCATAACGGACCAGAGGTAGCGCGGAATAGATGCGCCATCCACCACCGAACCAATCGGGGCGACCCAGACTTCCCCGTGCGGATCAGTGTAGCGCAATTCCGTTAACAGCGTCATTGTCCGCCCATCTGGATTCCATTTCGTCACCGGTTCACCATTGTAATGACCCCATTTGGTTGCCCCTGCAATGGTTTGGTCGGTACCGGATGGGCCACCCGCTTTGTTGCTTGAAGCGCAGCCAGCTAACGCCGCTGCAAATAGAGTAATGAGGCCGAATAATTGAATTCCCTTGCCGCTTCCCATAAGCCGGGAACGTTTATCGCTCAATATTCAACATTCAACTCATACCTTAATGGCGTCTGATGGAAGCTGACTCATTACCCATGATCGCGCTCGATGGCGCTCGGATTGTTTATCGCCGAATCGGGAAAGGCCGACCTCTTTTGGTCTTGAATGGCTTCGGTGCGACGAGTGTGGACTGGGACCCATCCTTGATCGTCCGGCACGCCTAACGAGCAGGCAAGGCGTTTGTTGTTTCTGCTTTTTCCAAATGACGTGGCCGAATCTTTCTATCGCCATTTCGGCGACATCGTCGCAGCGGCGCGCGCGCAATTGCGGGTTGAACTCCTGAACCGTCAGGCAGCGGCGATGGACGCATGGCATGGCAACGGTGTCGCAAGCAGGCTGAAAAAGCTGCACGTGCCGGTACTAATTGCTACCGGAACGGAGGACATCGTGATTCCTGCTTCAAATGCCCTCAAACTCGCGAACGCAATTCCTGGCGCCCGGCTTGCTCAATTCCTCACAGCGGCCATGCCTTCATGGCGCAGTATCCACCAGCGCTCGCCGATCTAATCAATAGTTTTCTGGCAGTTAACGCATGCCCGTCGAAGCGGACCGGATAAACGTCGTAGCCACCGGCCTGCGGCCAGTCCTTCAGTAGTACCTTTCAAAAGACGGCCTACAGGGCCGTTGGGGCACAGCGCAACGCAGCTACTGGGAGACGCTCAGCGCGTCCACGCTCGCCAGCGTTTCCTGATCGGTTTTGCATACCGTTCCACGTCGATTTTTTTCAACCGTTTAACACCGTCGCGCATTACATCGCTCGATTTTTCCCGGGCCGATTTGAACAGCGGCCAGAGAAATGGCAGCGAAAGAATACTCCAGTTGAATTTCCCCCAGGGCGACTCCACCTCGATTTCTCGTTTGCGCTCGCTGGGAGCTGCGTAGCGGATGGCCAGGCCAATGGCGATTCCGAGGCCGAGTGCGCCGAGAATCGTCGGCACTGGATTTTCGCGCAGAAAATTTTCCGTGCGGTTCAATGCCCGGCTCGCTGTCTCCTTCGTTTGGTCCCACGTATGGCTCATTTCCGTGGAAGCTTGCTGTGTTGCTTGACGAAACTGCTCACGCCCAGTGGAGCCAATGTCTTCTTCGCGTGGCTGAAATTGCTGCGCTGGAAGCGGTTCGTCCCTCGTAAGATCGTTTTCGTTCGGATTCATACAAAATTCTATCGTATGCCGAGGCCCGTTTGCGTTTCTTTCTGTAGCCGTTTCGCTGTGCGAAACGGAGCACCGAATGCGCGCGTCGCGCTTCCCACAGGGAAGCGGCTATAGGATTTTACGGTACGCGTTGTAAACGTCTTCGCCCCAAATAACGAAAATCACTTTCTCGATCTCATCGCTCAGAGCGAGAAATTCGCGAGTGCTTGTGAACGCAATGTGCGCGGCTTCCTCAATCGGATAACCGTAAGCGCCGCAACTGATCGCCGGGAACCCTATCGTTCTGATTTCATTTTCCACCGCAAGCTTCAGCGAATTGCGGTAGCAATTCGCCAGTGTCCGCGCTTCGTCATGCTTCCCGCCGCGCCAGATCGGTCCGACTGTGTGAATGACAAAACGCGCGGACAACTCATAGCCACGGGTAAGCTTCGCTTCGCCGGGTTGACAACCGCCCAGCGTGCGGCATTCGGCGAGCAGTTCGGGGCCTGCTGCGCGGTGAATCGCGCCATCGACGCCGCCACCGCCGAGGAGCGTTGTATTTGCCGCGTTCACAATGGCATCGACCTCTAATGTGGTGATGTCGCCACGAAGGATTTCAATCCTATCATCCAACTCTTTGTTCATGAAGATGACGTCCGTGCGGACGCAAAGCGACGCGAAAGCGCATCGCACTCCAAAGCACTTCGTGCGAATCTACGAAGACGCATATTCCATTTCGCGCAAGCTTTGGGAGTGCGTACGCGTCCTCGCGTCGCTTTTTCGCATGCCTCGCCACATATCACGGCGCGAGCCGATCAATTTGCCACGATCCGTCTGCCAGCCGCGTATAACGAAAGCGATCGTGCAGCCGATTTGGTCGGCCCTGCCAAAACTCCATGACGTCTGGTTTCAGCCGGTAACCGCCCCAGTGCGGCGGCAATGGAATCCGTTTGTTACGAAACCGCTCGGTCATTTCTGCCATCCGCGCATCGAGTACACGGCGCGCGTCGATGATTTCGCTCTGGCGCGAAGCCCAGGCCCCCAACTGGCTTCCCACAGGACGGGAACGAAAATAAGCTTGCGACTCTTCACGCGAGGTCTTTTTCACTTTTCCACTGATGCGAATTTGCCGGTCGAGCTCGATCCAATAAAACCCAAGCGCCGCGTATGAATTGGCCTCAAGCTGTTTCCCTTTTTCGCTCTGGTAATTTGTAAAAAACACGAAGCCGTCCTGGTCGAAGCTTTTTAGCAGGACGATTCGTACTGATGGTCTGGCGTTGCGGCCAGCCGTGGCAAGACTCATCGCATTGACGTCACGAATGCGGGCCTCAATCGCGGCGGTGAACCAATTGGCAAATTGCCTGATCGGATTGGAATCGAGATCCGTCCGACGCAGGCCTTTTCCGGGGTGTTCGTAACGCCAAGCCGTGGGATCGCGTGGAATTTCCATCACGTAACAAAAGTCGGCCCAACATTGCGCTGCAAGGAAATTGTCGGTGCGTGACCAAGGAGCGGCACGGGCGAACTCGCCCAAAGACCAATGCGTTACTTTGTTTCGGCTCATTTCAATTTTTGATCACATGTGATCGAAAACTGAAATCACAACTCGGAGTATAAGCATCTCACCTGAATGTTCCGTCCACGTTTGCGAACGCTAATTGCTGACCGCCCGCACCGTGAATTTTGCTTCAGCAAGCTTGTCGCGGCTGACGGCGCGCACGTTCCATTCGCCTGCGGCGAGCTGCCAAAAAAATCGGCCGTCGCGCTCGGGCGAGACTCGCGTACCATTCACAAACCATTCCACCTCGCTGCCGCAGGCGGCAGTGAGTTCGACCATCTGCTGTGACGGTGGCAGGACCGGATCGATCTGATAACGTGCGTTCGGCGGCGGACTCGTAATGCGAAAATCGGATCGGACATGCGCGCCGATCGTGTTGTCGCCGCTCGCGCACCAGCGAGCGTACGCATCGGGCAAAAGCAGTTTTCCGTCCCTCGCAAAGTAGTCTGCCGAATCATCACGCGGCTCCGTTCCTGCAAGGAAAAGCTCATTGATGGTTGCGGCGCTGAAACGAGACGGCAGCAGTCCCGTTGTTTTGCAAATCTCCCGGCGCACGAGTCCGCCGGAGGACGGATTCGCCCTGGCGAATTTTTCATCTTCTACCGGCGGATCGAGCGGATGATCCCCTGCCCGCAGTGCTACAGCCTTGCAGGCGGGGCGCCTGAGCAATTCCTGCATAATGGCTGTCCAGAGCGGTGTGGCCGCGCGCACGGCAAACGTGTCACGCATTGGACGTCCGTCGAAATTGCCCGCCCAAACTGCAACTGTATGTTCCTTGTCAAAGCCAACAGTCCAGGTGTCGCGGAAGCCGCTACTGGTTCCAGTCTTTGCCGCCACGCGTTGTTCGAAGGCGAGCGGTGAACGCAGGCCAAAACTTTTCTGGCGCGCGTCGTTGTCGCACAAAATATCAGTGATAATCGCTGTCGCCTCTCTTGAGGCGATACGTGTGAGCGGCCGCTGTTCTGATGCCAAAACTTTCGCGCGCATTGATGTCCCGCCGCGAGCGAGCCCGGCATACGCGGCCGCAAGATCAACGAGGCGCGTCTCGGCATTTCCTAAAACGAAACCGGCGCCATAATCATCGAGCCCCTGTGGGAAATTGAAGCCCCACTTCTGCAACTCATAGAATGTTGGCCGCGCACCGAGCTGGCTCAGCACAAACACCGCCGGCACATTCAGCGAACAACCGAGCGCTTCGCGTAAGCGCACCGGCCCAAAATAATGATGACTGTAATTTTGTGGATCGTAATCCGCGTACTCATTGCGAATGGCATCAGGCGTGTCGGGCAACAAGCTCGCGGCGGTGAACAGTCGTTTATCAATGGCCTCCAAATAAACGAACGGTTTCAAAGTCGATCCACAACTGCGCGGCTGCGTCGCTCCGTTGATCTGCGACACAGCATAATTTTCCGATCCAACCATGGCGCGAATTGCGCCCGTTGCGTTTTCGACCACCACAACAGCTGTCTGCGTGATGTCGTGACGGTTTAGCGCTGACAAATGCGCGCGCGCCAAACGTTCGACCGTCGCTTGCAGATCAAGATTGAGCGTCGTCCTGACCGTGCCGCGCAGTCCGGGGTTTCGCGCCACGACTGCATCCACAAAATGTGGCGCAAAGCGCGGCGGATCGTTGCGCAGAATTTTCGGCGGCTCTAAAAGCAGCGATTGCTGGTCGTGGGTGATAACTCCCAAATCAGTAAGCCGTCCGAGCGATCGCGCGTATTTACGATTTGCTTCCTCTGGATGGCGCCAGGGATTGAAGCGGGTTGGCGCCTGGGGCAGACCAGCCAGGAAAATTGCTTCACTCAAAGTGAGATCGCTAGCCGGTTTGCCGAAATACGCGCGAGCAGCGGCCTCCGGGCCGAGTCGCCGATTCCCGTAGCTGCTGCGATTCAAGTATTCCGACAGAATTCGTTGCTTGCTCCAGCGCCGCTCCAATTTCCAAGCGACGATTGCCTCGTACAGTTTTCCGCTCCAACTGCGTCGGTCACGGCTGCTCGCCAGTTTCACGAGTTGCTGCGTGATCGTTGATGCGCCCGAAACAATTTGCCATGATCGCAAATTCCGTGCGCACGCGGCGACGGTCGCGCGCCAGTCAACGCCGCGGTGTTCGTAAAATCGGCGGTCCTCCAGCGCCACGGTTACACGCGGCAGCCACGGTCCCATTTGCTCTAGCGCGACTGGAAATTGGGTGCGCGCTTCCGGCGACGCGAGCTCGACAATTTCACGGCCGCGACAATCCAGCAGCGTTAAGGTTCCGCTGGGCGATTTTTGCAGTTCGCGAGGGATCGGTAGCCGCCACGCAAACCCAATGACGACAACAACGGCAACAAGTATAGAAACGGCGAAAACACGTCGACGCGAAACTCTGGGGAGCGCACGCGGCCTCGCGTGCACATTTCGGCGCCCTCGCCCAAGTGCCCGTCGCGTAGCCAACAGTAAAAGCGAAAGGCACGTTCCCAAAAGTTCGCGATGGCGAGGACGCCATCGCCAGCACGCGAGGCCGCGTGCGCTCCCCAGAGTTAATCGGCGGAGACGACGCATACGCTTGAGGGCGATAGCCCGGAGAAACGGCTGTCGTACATCGGCGCGACTTGCGTGGCTGGCCAGCGGAACGTACCCGCGGCTGTTGCGCGCGCCAGGATGGAGTACATTCCTGAGCCGGGATCGACAATGTCAAAGTAAAGAAGGGCCGAGCGATCGCGCATCTCGGAGTACGACAGTTCGAGCAAACGATCCTGCGGATCGGGGGGCGGCAACTGGTAGAATTTTCCGACGAGCGCGAGATTCGGGTTCACCACTTCAACACCGGCAGGCAAGGCATCCTCCAGCGCGACAAAATTCTGAAGCTTTCGCGTGTTTAGCCGGTACGTGATGAGGAGTTGATCGCCCAACTTTAACGGCGCATTCGCATTGCCTACGCGCGTTGCATCAGTGAGATTTTTTACGACACGCTCGATTCGGAATCCGCGGTCCACGCGGTCGGTATCAACTTCGGGAGTGGAATATTCCGCCTGCATCAGAAACGTGAGTGCGCTCTGATTCAGGCCTTTGATAACGAGATCATTCTCCATTTTGCGATCGACCCACGCAGCCGAGCGACCATTTTTTGAAACCACGGCCGCCAGCGGCTGCGCCGCGTGCAGTTCCGCGGCCGTGTCAGCGCCAAGCATTGATTTGAAGGCCAGCAGAAGCCATAGATTTTCCTGCGTCGAAAGCGAGCCGGCATTGTCCATCATTTTCGACATACGGTCGCGCGTCTGTTGTTTCCGCTGCTTCGTCCACGTTGGCGGCGCGATCACATTGAAAGCGAATGCGCGCATCGCCTCAGCGCGCGTCATAGACGTAAACGTGGCAGGATTGAATGCCCGCTCTTTAATCGGTTTGTCGATTTCGCGTAGAAGTTGCTGCTGCTCGCGCGCCATAATGTTTTGCTGATGCAACGCTATTGCGAGCAACGCGCGATCTTCATCGCTGCCTTCGTTGCGGTGGAGATACAGCTCCTGCGATTCGTTCCGGTAGTCGTCCTCGTTTTTCGATTGCGTGAGCACGAAAAGCGCGAAGCATTTTTCAAATCGCGACGCCGGCAGCTGACCTTTAACGATTTTCTTTACCGCGCCTGCAAGTTTCTCTTGTAAATCTGATGGCGACTCAAAACCGGCATTGACCGATTCGTTGACGGACCAAAGCGCCTGGCACGTGACAAAACCATTGCCTGTATTGCCGCCGGGCCAGTAGGGGAGCGTACCGTCTTCCAGAACCGAGGCGGCGTACTGTTTCATCCCGCGCTCGAGCGTGGCGCGATAGTCGGCGTCGCGTTGCTGAAAGTCCGGCAGATACGCGAGAAGATTCGCAAGCAAACTGTAAGCGAGGAGCTTCGTCGAGATTTGTTCGAAGCAGCCGTGTGGATATTCCAGAATCACCGGAAGTCCCGAAATCTGCGGCAGC
>JBKPBJ010000161.1:0-2649 GCA_046726875.1 Verrucomicrobiota bacterium | reverse complement strand
GATCCATGCCGAAAACGCCTCGTTAGGCAACTCAGAGGTGGCGTCGAACCAGGTCTCCAGCAATGCAGTGGCACGTGTCGGATCGAGTTTGTAGACGCGAAACTTCCATGACGAAAATTGTGCCGGGGCGGCGCGGGTGTTAAACGTCAGTTCGGTTACTATCCCGAAATGGCCATTGCCACCGCCGCGCGAACTCCAGAGCAAATCCGACTCCTCCTTTGAATCGCGCATTGTCCCGTTGCCATCCACCATCTTGATTCCGACCAGATGGTCGCAGGTTAAACCCCATTTTCTGGCGAACATCCCGTAACCGCCGCCCAGTGTAAGACCTGCCAGACCGACTGTTCTGCAAGATCCAGCCGGCAGGAAACGCCCTTTCGCCAGGAGGAACTGGTTCACTTCTTCCAATCGACAACCTGCGCCTGCAGTCAAAATGCCGGTCTTCGGATCAAGCTGCATCTCGCGCATTGGCGAAACACTGACGACAAGTCCGTCGTCGTTCAGACAAAATCCTTCAAAGGAATGTCCTCCCGCTTTCACCGCGACAGGCCAATTGTCTGCCCTTGCTCGTTCGATGGCGCGTTGAACGCCAGTCTCAGACACACAACATGCGATGACTTTTGGCTGCGTTAAGATCCCAGCGTTGTAAACCTCCCGGGCGGCCGCGTAATCAGGCGCCTCCGGCGTGAGAAATTTGACGCCATCAATGAATGGGGTCGAAGGCGACTTGGATATTGATGGTCCCGGTCTCTCCTTCGCGGCAATGCTCGAGACGTCGGCAAGGATTGCGGTCGTCGCCGCAAGCGATGTGCGAAGAAAGGATCGGCGCGTGTGCATGAATCGCTCTTGATTTCATCCTGCACAGTTCAGTTAGCGATTGAAACTGCGAAAATTCAGGGCTCATCACTTAGCCTATTGTTACGAAATTGTCAGTTGTTGGTTTGGCACGCGTTGCAAGGGTCGCCTCGCCCTTCCCAAGGGAGAGGGGGAGGGTGAGGGTTGGTCGATGGGCGTCGTGCGGTCTGCGAGACTCCAACCTCTCACCTCAGTCCTCTCCCCTTGCCAAGGGGAGAGGCGGAACAACGAACTGAGGCTAACGAACACTGCCATCGCTTAGCCTGTCGTCGATTTGATGTTTAATGGAACGTAGATAAGGAGCAAAACGATGAAGGCGATTGACTCACCTGCTCCCGCTCGTTTCGACCTCTCGGTTTGCCCATCTATGCCATGCCACGACGTAGCCTCGGCGGAGGCGGGTCGCTCGCGTCCCCGCAGCTCCATTCGCGTGCTGGCGAAGAAAGGGTGAAGTAGGAGGAAAAATTAAGAACGCGTGAAAGCAATCAGAGTGAAAGAATTTGGAGGGCCGGAAGTTCTTCGTCTGGAAGACGTGCCGACGCCGAAGCCGGGGCCGGGTGAGGTGCTTGTGCGGATGCATGCCGCGGGGGTTAATCCGGTGGAGACTTACATTCGCGCCGGAAAGTACGCGCGATTACCGGAGTTGCCTTACACGCCCGGGAACGATGGCGCGGGCGTGGTGGAGCAGGTCGGTGTGGATGTAGGTGAATTCAAACCGGGGGATCGTGTTTATACCGCGGGATCACTGAGCGGAACGTATGCGGAGTTTGCGTTGTGCAAAAACGAACAAGTGCATCCGTTGCCGGCAAATGTTTCGTTCGCGGAAGGCGCGGCGATTGGCACACCGTACGCAACGGCGTACCGCGGGTTGTTGCAGCGCGCGGTCGCCGAGCCGGGCGAAACGGTGCTGGTGCATGGCGCGAGCGGCGGTGTTGGGACGGCAGCGGTGCAACTCGCGTGTGCTCACGGTCTGCGCGTGTTTGGAACAGCGGGCAGTGACGAAGGCCTCAAGCTCGCGCGGGAACAAGGTGCGCACGAGGTGTTCGATCATCGCGTGCCTGATCATTTTGAGCAGATAATGAAGACGACCAGCGAGCGGGGCGTTGACGTGATCGTGGAAATGCTCGCGAACGTGAATCTCGGCAAAGATCTTACCATTCTCGCAAAAGGCGGGCGTGTCGTGATCATTGGGAGCCGCGGGCCGGTGGAGATCGATCCGCGCAATACGATGCAGCGCGATGCGGATATTCGCGGGATGATTTTGCCGAACACGCCACCGGAGGAGATGGCAAGCATTCACGCCGCGCTCGTGGCGGGGTTGGAAAACGGCACGTTGCGTCCGGTGATCGGCAACGAATTTCCGCTGGCCGAAGCAGCCCAGGCGCATCGGGCGGTGATGGAACCAGGAGCGATGGGAAAGATCGTGCTGCGGACGGAAAGTAAAAAGTAAAACGGAAGAATTAAGAAGTGGAAAACACGGAAGGATGCAGGACGACAAAAGAGATCTGCAAGAGAGAACAAAACAATTTGCGCTAAGCGTCATTCGAACGTTTTCGATAATACCGAAGACGACGGAGGCGCAGGTTCTCGGAAAACAACTGCTGCGTTCAAGCACGTCAGTGGGAGCCAATTATCGCGAGGCCTATCGCGGCAGCAGCAAGGCAGAATTCATCTCAAAGTGTGGCGATTCGCTCCGCGAGCTGGAAGAGACCGCTTACTGGCTCGAACTGCTAGTCGACGGAAGGATCGTCCCGGCAGAAATGCTCGCAGCCCTCCGAGAAGAATGTGACGAAC
>JBKPBJ010000160.1:0-6761 GCA_046726875.1 Verrucomicrobiota bacterium | reverse complement strand
CGCACCTGATCGTTTGCTTTCTGAACGCTGCCTTCCAGAATGTTCAATGCGCCGAGTTGCTTCGCGATGTCGGTTAAATTTTCCGGAGCGCTTTTGAATTTTGCCGTTGAAGTGCGCGCGATCACTTTCAAATCCGCGACTTTGGCGAGTCGCGTCAGAATTTCATCCTGCACACCTTCCGCAAAAAACGCGTTATCCGGATCGCGGCTTAGATTGTCGAATGGCAACACCGCGATCGACTTGGCGGATAATTCATTAGGCGCAGTCGCGACGGTTTTGTTTCCAGCCGTAAATCGGCCAAGAAAAAATAGCGCGATTGAAATGGCAGCTCCGACACCCACGATGTAGATCCAAGCGTGTTTCTTCTGCCGGGTCACAGCCGGCATCGCATCGGCAACTTCAGTTCGTTTGATTCCTTCGGGCGTGGCTTCAAACGCCCACGCGATCACGAGCGCAATTGGAAACCCGATCGCGATCAGCACGATAATCAAACGCACAACCCAGTTTGGGATTTCAAGGAACGGAAATATCTGCGTCGCAACTTGTGCGATTAACCAACCGACAACGGCATACGTGACGGCAACTTTGTAAACGTTCCGCCGCTTCAGTTCGGCGAAGAAATTGCCGGAATTCATTCTGGAATTCCCACATCGAAGCGTTCGACGAGTTTTTGGAAACGCGGGTCTTTGCGCAGCGGATCAAGCCGCTTGTCGATCTTGATGTTGCCGAATAAGCCCTGCAGCAAAATATCGCGCTCGACGAAACTTTGCTCGAGCAGACGCAACGCTTCCTCCTTCTTACCAAGTGCGAGATGAACGATCGCTAAAGGATAGGCGCCGACGTATCGCTGCGCCGAAATGGCGGTCAGCTTATCGAGAATCTTACGCGTTTCTGCCATGCGACCGGCCTTGGCATAAGCGTACGCGAGCATCGCAAAGTTAGAAGGCGTCGGTTCCAACTCATTCGCCTTACGATATTCCGCGATCGCTTCCTCGAGCTTGCCTTCAGCTTCATAAGTCTGACCAAGAATCTCATGACCTGGGAGCAGGTTAGGATCGAGTTCGAGTGTCTTACGTGCTTGCTTGATCGCGTCGTCATAACGTCCAACCCCACTCAGGCTCGAAGCATAGGATGCATTAATTATGAGCGACAAGGGGTCGAGCGCATGAGCGCGCTCATTCTCGGCAAGTGACTGGGGAAAACGGCCCTGACCGAAAAGACATTCCGCCAGCCATTGATGAGCGGTTGCATAGTTGGGATTCAGCTCCAGTGCGCGACGGAACTCCGGCTCCGCCAATTTCAATTGCCCATTCGACACGAGCGCGTTGCCCAATGCCGTGTGTGCCTCGGCCAAATCGCTATCTAACTCCACCGCTTTGCGCGCAGCAACAAGCGCTTTCGGCACGTCATCCTTCGGCGCGGTACCGGCATAGACTGGCAGGATGGAGTGAACGTCGGCCAAGCCGGCGTAAGCCAGCGCGTAGTTAGGATCGAGATCGATTGCCTGCTGAAAGTAATCAGCCGCCTTGCGCAGACTCGCAGTGTTCCGCCGATTCCAGAAGTAGCGGCCCTTCAAGTATAACTCATGCGCTTCCGGATTTTCGGTCGGCTTCTTTGATATCGCGTTCTTTTCCGAACCTGTAAGCTCTGCTTGAAGCGACTCGGCAATCGTTTTCGCAATGTCGCTTTCGACTGCGAAGATGTCCGTGAGCTTGCGATCGTAAGTCTCGGCCCAAAGGTGCGCATTCGTGAGCGCATTGATCAACTGCACATTGACGCGGACCTGATCGCCGGCCTTTTGCACGCTTCCTTCCAGGATGTTCAAAACGCCAAGTTGTTTGGCGATGTCTGACAAGTTTTCCGGTACGCTTTTGAACCGTTGCGTCGAAGTCCGCGCAATGACCTTGAGGTCCGCAACTTTGGCAAGCCGCGTCAGAATCTCATCCTGAATACCCTCGGCGAAGTAGGCGTTTGATTTGTCGTCGCTAAGATTTTCGAACGGCAGAACGGCGATGCTTTTTTCCGGAATTGCGGAACCGGCAGGAGCTGGCTCGGCTGCGGCGTTTTTCTTACGAGAAAAATCGCTCTGCAACTCATCGGTGATCTGCTTGGTAACTGCGCTCTTAATGGTATCGGCGAGCGAAGAGGGCGCTGTGGCGGTCGGTTGAGGCAATGTCGATAACCGGCGTTGGTCGAGCGTGCGCATGATCGCGGGCGCGAAAATCACTGATACGATGGCAAGCACGAAGATGAGTACGATGACTAACCCGACGAAAATGAAGATCGCGCGCGCGAATGCAGAGAGTCCTTTGCGCGCGCCTTTCGACAAGGCACGAACACTCCCGCGCACTTTCCCGAGTCGCGACGGTAGCGTGGGATTGCCAATTGTTTCGGCATAAAGATTAACTAACGAGACAACAACTCCGTGTTTCACTTCCACGTCGCCCAGTTCATGAAGATACGGCTGCCAGCGACGCTGTTGCGCGAGGTCGTCGGCGACGCGTTTACTAACGAGAATGTGGCCGGCGTCGCCGCAATCCATCACTCGCTGCGCGATGTTGATGCCTACGCCGGCGATGTTTTCGCGCCCGTTTGCATCCTTCACATGATGGATCGGGCCGCTGTGGATTCCCATCCTCACCGGCAGACTCGGCTGCGCGCGCAAAGCTCGGCTAATCTCCAAGGCGCATTCGACCGGCTCTTCCACGGAACCGGTGAAAACCAGCGCCATGCCATCGCCCGTCGGCAAAACGGTAAGCTCTCCTGCAGCCTCGGCCTCGCGGGCCGCTTCGGTGCCGCGCACAATCTGGTTCAACTCCTGAAGCGCTTCTGACTGTTCGTCGGTCAGCAGCTTGGAGTAGCCGACGATGTCCATGAAGAGCACATGCGCAATCTCCAGGCGCTTAGCCTTGTGCTCGTCAGCCATGAAGCGCGACTCTACTAGCTGAGTGCAACCCTCTCTAGCCTATTCTTTTGCCGCGAGCGAGACGACGATTTTTTCGAAGTCCGAAAAGAACCACGGATTAAACGGATAGCACGGATAAGCAAGGCTCAGGCATGAAGATCAGGGCGGGCTGCGCGACTATGCCGGCGCCCTCGCCGAACTACGGTTGCCACTGCCGATATTGCTCCAGATCTTCGGCAACATGCCGGGAGAGAAGAATGTGGCCCGCATCACCGCAATCCATGATCCGCTGTGCGATGTTGATGCCTGCGCCCGCGATGTTCGCCTGTTCGTTGAGATCCGTGATTTCGTTGACTGCGCCGCTGTGAATTCCCATGCGGACCCGAAGTTCGGAATGCTTCTTGAGCTCCTTACTGATTTCTAGGGCGCAGCGGACCGGCGCTTCGGGGCTTTTGCGGGAACACAAGGGCGCCACCATCGCCGGTCGGTAAGCGCAGCAGTTTGCCTTCGGCTCCAGCCGTGCGGAATTGCTCCGTGCCGCGCACGATTTCTCTCAACGTCTGCATCTGCTCGCTCTGCTGGTTTATGAGCAACTGCGAGTAGCCAACGATGTCGATGAACAAGACGTGCCCGATCTCAAATTTCACTACTAAGGAATGTTCAGCCGACATAAGTAATGGCTAGCGCCACATCGTTTTGACGCGAGCACTTCTTTTGAACGCGCACTGTTACGCATTGGCTCACACATTGCGAGCGCGATCGGGAATCCGACAACGATGGCTACCGTTCTGGCGTGATCAGCGGGATCACTTGCCGCCCATTCCTCCGATAAATGCCAAAGTCGCTGTCAAGCGTGAAGACGTTGCACTCGGGGTAGATCTCCGACATGCGCACCAGACAGGAATCAGCCAGCGACATCGGAACGCTCGCGTAACGGCGCATGAGTTTCTTAAGCTCGGCACAGTGGTCTTCGACCTGCAAGGCGATGCGGAGCAGCCCATTCTCGATTCGTTCTAAAATAACGCCACCGCTCACACCACGTCGTTCAACTAGGAAGCAGGCTTCCGCAATCACCGGTTCACAGGTGAGGAATGGCGGCGGGAGAGCACGGAACTGATCCACCGTCCAGGGATGATCGCGATCACCGGCGCAAATTATCGCTACGAGCGGGCCGGTATCGACCAGAACTTCGCTCACGCTTCGCCGAAACCTTTCAAATGTCTGCGGTGACTGGCGTAATCCTTCGGACCGCCCTTTACGATACCGCAGACGTCCTTCATCAAGTCGAAGGCCGAGACCTTAGACTTTGCCTTGCGAAAACTCGCGGCCAGGGCCTCGCGCACGATCTGTGACTTCGGCACACGCCGCTGACGTGCAAGTGCGGAAAGGTGTGCACTGATTCTATCCGGGATCTTACAGGTGATCGTGGTCACGATTTTGTTGATAATACAAAAATGCACAGAAAGCAATACCGAAGCTGCGCCGTACCCGCTCATGAATGTTGAACCGATGTAACTGTGTAACGATGTAACGTTTTAACGGGCGCAAATGCAGCAAACATTGCGCCGCTTCAGTTCGGAAAAGAAGTTGGGCGGATTCATTGCGTCGGAGCAAAGAGACGGCTAGCTGCCCGCGAGCGCGTCGGCTAGTGACTGCGTCAGGTTCGGCGCGGCGGCGCGTAATTTCTTGTCCTCGGTCACAAGCCTGGTATTCAGATGCATGGCAGCGGCGAGAAAACGCGCGTCGTATGTTGTAACGCCATACCGAATCGCAACGGTCAGCGATGTCTCATGCGTTACTTGCAGGTAATGCGGGCGTAGGAATCGCTCAGCTTCCGCGAGGCACATTCGTGCTTGGTTAGTCGTTAAGTAGCGCGCCCGCTGGTAGGTCGCGAGGATATTGCCGAATTCGACGAGCGCCAGCGGATCAGTTCGCCACAGACTGTCGGAACGATGCAGCTCATGTACGCGCTCGCTGTAGGCGCCGTGAATGTAAAACGGCGCAATGATGTTGGTGTCAACAACAAGCATTTGCGCGATCAATCGCGGCCCCACGCAATCGCCGCTTCGATGTCCTCGGCCGTGGGCACGAATCCACGCCGCAGCTTTATCGGTTTAGGAACTTTCGCCGGCCCCGGTTTTCCGGCATCCATGCCTTTGCGGATGAACTCCGCGATCGCGTCCTTCAATTTCTTGTGCTCATGAACGGCACGGATTTTCACTTCGCGCATCAGCTCGTCGGGGAGATCAAGGGTTGTCTTCATCGAGCCATATTCCCAGAAAGCTGGTTTTCTGTCAAGGAAGGCCATGGGAGACTGTGCCACTTTTGAGAGCAAAACGTGCGTGGCGCCTTAAACCAAGAGCCGCAACTCTATAAACGTTGCGCCGTTTCAGTTCGGAGAAAAAGTTTCCGCGATTCAATTGGCGGTGACCGCAGATTCTTTCGGCGCAAGCGAGGCGACCCGCCTTCGCCAAGCCACCTTCGCTGTGCTTCGGCGTGCCATGGGCTTCGGCGTGGTTAACAGGTGCATAGAAAATAGCCCATGCCGGCGTGTCGCAATTAGCAAGGCTTAGAATGATAAAGCTATCTGTTGGGTCCATTTTCCGGCTTGGTTGTTGTGCGATCCATGCGTCAGCAAATAATTCTCAGCGATCTCGCGCATGATCTCGTAACGATTAAGCTTGCATATAACGCTCAGTTCCGATGATCTCCCGATGCGCGTCGAAATGAGCGGAAACCCTATCCTTTGCAGCAGCCGATTCGGCGCCGGGTTGTCGGCTTTAGGTTCGCAAATGATGCGCCTGAGCTTGAATCGTTCGTAAAAATCGACTGCTGCCAGACAGAAGAGCTGCGGGGCGTGCCCTTTGCCGCGCAATTCAGGGCGCCACATGTGCAAATGACTGCTGCCAAAGTCACCCGGCACGATGTCTTTGAGGGACGCATGGCCGATCGCCTCGCCGTTGATGCACCAGGCAAGCACAAAACCGCGCACGGCATCATTCGGCGGAGTGAGCATCGCCTCCAAATCAGAACGCATACGAGCGGCTGACGGCAAGCTATCGATTGCGACTCCCAACCGCTCGATCTCCGCTTGTGAAAGTCCAAGCCAATAACTGATGAAGGCATCAAAATCCTCGGCTGCAAGCGGTCAGACGCTCAGGTCCATAAGTTTTGACGAGATGGCAAAATCAATTTCAGTGCCGATTTTCTGCAACCGAATTTCGCTACCGGAAAGATGCCCGCAACCAACCCTTTGGACGCTCACCTTCTGGCCGACATTTACATAGAATTTTCTGTATCGGGTCGATGCGAAGAGGGAAATGCGCCCTGATGACGGCGGACGCGAACGAGCGTCGCTCCATTAGCGGCGCTCCTGCCTACCTGGCGCCATCTGCAATCCGGGAAACGAAAACGCGTGGCACAATTCCAGCGGCGTCCGCGTAGCGCCTTGATAATTCCGCAGCAATTTGCTGCGCGCGAGGCCGCTCGCACAGAGTCACAGTTGCACCCCCGAAACCTGCGCCAGTGAGTCGCGCGCCGAGAACGCCGGGCAAGTCTTGCGCGATCGAGACGAGAAGATCGAGCTCCGGCGTGCTGTTTTCAAAATTCCGTCGAGAGCTCTCATGCGATTCGTTCATCAATTTGCCAAAATTGATGCCATCGCCGGCTTCAAGCAACGTTACTGCACGCCAGACGCGCTCGTTTTCGCCGATCACGTGCGAAGCACGACGGCGCAGCAGCGCTGACAAATCGCTGCAACGATCCAGCTCTGACGAACTAATGTCGCGCAGCGCGCGGGTGCCGAGTGCGCGAGCAGCGGCATGCGTTTCTTCTCTTCGCAAATTGTATTCGCCCT
>JBKPBJ010000159.1:0-3676 GCA_046726875.1 Verrucomicrobiota bacterium | reverse complement strand
CCGGTCCCTCCGCGAAAACTCGGCGCGCTCGGCGATCGCGTCCTACCACTTGCAGAATTTCGTGCTCCGCATAAATAGTCATCCTTGCCGGAAATGATGAAACGTCTCTTACTCATATGCTGTTTGTCGATGGTCGCGCTCAGTCTGCCCGCCGCGCCGCCTACAGGGGGTGAATACATAATGCTGGTTGGTGGGCCTTCGATGTATCAATGGGAAAAATACAAGGCTGTCCCGCACGATCATTGGTGGGCGAACTTTGTGCGGGCGGCGCGTTTGCGCACTGAACAATTGCGCAGCCAGGTCGGGCCGGATGCGAAGATCACATGGCTGGTTTACAGACAGGGTTACGAGGATCGCGCCAAGCAGGAGCACCAGGATCTGATCAGTTTAATTGGTACGGTTCGCGACAAGTTTAATATCAATCTCATTTGGTTTGGCCCGGGCCAGGAGGTCATCAACTATTTGAACAACGGGCAGCCGCGAGATCAGGTGAAGATTGCGGATTTCGAATTTTTCGGGCATTCGAACCGCGCTTGTTTCATGTTCGATTACAGCAACAACATCGACAGCGCTTGTAAATCCTGGCTGCACGAAAACGATCTGAAACAAATCAGTCGTCATGCCTTCGCTCGTGGCGCTTACGTCAAGAGCTGGGGCTGCCACACCGGCGAGAGCATGTCCAAGAAGTGGTACGCGGCGACCGGGACACACATGATTGGCGCCATCGGTAAGACCCAATTCATGATGGAAGAACTGCCGATCCTCATTTCGGAGGACGGCAGGTGGGTGAATTGAGCAGCTGGGGAAGCCGCGAAATGGACGGGCAAACCCGAGAGGGCGAGCAAGCGGGAGGCGAGCGAGTCAATTAATTTTCGATTGCCGATCGCCGATTTTCGATTTGCGATTGAACATCGCACCTTCCGCCAGCCGGGAGCCCGGCGAATCTGCCACTCACCGTCTGGTGTCTCGCACTCTAATTAACACCGGCCTTCAGGCGGATGGCTTATGCGCGAGTGGGCGCCAGCCGTTTTAACGGCTTCTCTCAGTCCATCCGATGCGACAAAAAGTCGTTAAGTCGGCTGACGAAGCTGCGTAAATTTAGCCACTGGGCTGAAGCCCGGCGGTAAATGATACATTTAATCATTCCTCGTCCGGAAAATTTGAGATCGACATTCGCCGACGGTCTTGCCATGAAAGTACTTGGGTTCAATAGGGGGCCACAGCAAACCTCAATAGAAAGAAGTTATGAATTGGAAAAAATTCTTCTTCGCATTCATCGCGGCGTTCGTTTTCCTCTTCGTGTTCGGGTTCCTTTGGTATGCAACGTTAATGCACGACGCGCATCGGGAAGTGCCGACGCTTTTGCGGCCGGAAGCCGACCTAAAGAGCTACTTCGGGTGGCTTGCCCTTGGTCAGTTCGTCATGGCATTCTTTTTCACCCTGTTGTGTGCCCGCTACGTTCCGAGCGGACGCGCAGGCGCCGGAGCGATGCTCGGCATTCTGGTGGGGTTAGTGTACGCAGGGCCACATTTGATCTCATTCGCAGTCCAACCATTAACGTTTAAAATCCTTTGCGGCTGGATAGCCGGGGCTGTGATCCAATTCACAATCGCAGGCGCAATCGTCGGCGCCATCTACAAATCAGCAACTGAGCGCATCATGTATGTAAATGAGCGGTCGCGCTGACCGGCACAAGTTCCCCCGTCTGTTCCGATTCATTAGCTCCAATACGATCGCAATTTATGAAACGGTTTATCATAGCTTTTCTCGCCGCATATATTTTCCTTTTCGTCTGGGGTTGGCTGCTTAACGGCGTTTTGCTCAAAGATATCTATGCGCAAACGCCAAACCTCTGGCGGACACAAACTGAAATGCTGAGCTTTTTTCATTGGATCCTGATCGGCCAGGCACTCATCGTTTTTGCGTTCGTGATGCTCTACGTGGCCGGTTTCGCTGGTGGCGGTATGGTCGCAGGAATCCGCCTGGGCATTCTGCTGGAAATCGCAGCGATCGGCATGCGGATGGGCGTTTACGCCGTGCAACCTTTTCCAGGAAAATTGCTCATTTACGCAAGCATTGGCGGCTTGATCGAAATGATCATCACTGGCGCTATTGTCGGTGCGATTTACAAACCTGCACCTGCGCGAAGTTCTTCGCAGTGATCTAAATTCTGAGTTGGGCGTTGGACGTTGAGCGTAGCGCGTTCGACGTTGACTTGATGAGCTCACAAACTCCAACCGCGCTCGGGTATCGCATGCCGGCGGAATGGGAACCGCATACGGCCACATGGCTTTCGTGGCCTCGACGCGAGGGGATCAGTTTTCCCGAGTCGTTCGATCGCGTTCTGCCTGCGTTGCGCGCCATGGTCGAAGCGTTGATCGAATCCGAGCAGGTCTGCATCAACGTTTGCAACGGCGCGCATGAAGCAGAAGCGCGCTCGGTTTTGTGCGAACTGCCCATGGAACGGATTACCTTTTATCGTATCCCCACGAACGAACCATGGTGCCGCGACCACGGCCCGATTTTTCTCACACGCGATCGCGACCCAAGACTTGCCGTGGTGGACTGGGATTACAATGCATGGGGAAACAAATATCCGCCGTTTGATCTGGATGAAGTCGTGCCGACACGCCTTGCTGAAATCCTGAAACTGCCGGTTTTTTATCCGCACATGATCCTCGAAGGCGGCTCGATAGACGTGAACGGCAGCGGGGCGTTACTCACCAGTAAGTCCTGCCTCCTAAACAAAAATCGGAATCCCAATCTTTCGCGCGATGAGATCGAGCAACGCCTGCGCGATTATCTCGGCGTCAGCGACATTCTCTGGCTCGGCGACGGCATTGCCGGCGACGACACCGACGGTCACATTGATGACCTCACGCGGTTTGTATCCGAGCGAACTGTCGTGACTGTCGTTGAAGAGAATCGCGCCGACGAAAATTACGAACCGCTTCAGGAGAATCTTAAACGTCTACGCGAGATGAAAATCACTGACCGCAAACTCGATATCCTCACGCTTCCGATGCCGAAGAAGATCGTACGCGAAGGGCTGCGACTGCCGGCGAGCTACGCGAATTTTTATATCGCAAACACATGCGTACTGGTCCCCACATTTGCCGATCCGAACGATGAAGTTGCATTATCCGTGCTGCGCGAATGTTTTCCTGATCGGCGCGTGATTGGCATCGATTGCCGCGAGCTGATCTGGGGCCTGGGCACGTTTCATTGCCTGACGCAGCAGCAACCGGCGATTTGACCTCGTCATTCCGAGCGGAGTCGAGGAATCCCGGTGTATTACCTCAAGGTTTGGCCACGGGTTCCCGGTTCCCTCGACTCCGCTGCGCTTCGCTCGGGATGACGCCTCTCAATCTGCCACTGGCGCCGGTTTATAGCCGCTCTTCAAGATTGCGTCGTGCAGATCTGGTGGATGCGTTTTGCGGGGGTCGAACGTTACAATCACGCGCTCGTGCTGCAGATCGACTTTTACCTCTTGCACTCCGGGAATGTTCTTCAGCACCGGTCGCAGTTTGCGCACGCACTCATCGCAATCTTCACCTTCAGTGGCGATTTCGATCGTTTCCAGAATAGCGTGGTCGGCGCGTTCCGGGAAAAATGGATCGGCCGGGTCGGGATCAGCAGGTCGTGCAGGGTCCATCGCGTTTTCTTCGTTTCTTTA
>JBKPBJ010000158.1:0-5435 GCA_046726875.1 Verrucomicrobiota bacterium | reverse complement strand
TGGGCGGTCGAAAACAGCCCCGACGCGCTGGCGAACGCGATCGAAGAATGCAACGACAGGAAATTATCGGTTATGGGCAGGCACGCTGCACGTGTTGCGCGGAGCCTGTATAGCTGGCCGCGCGTGTTTGACGAACTGTTTTGCATTTATCGCGAGCTTCGCTCAAAATACCGCCGATCTTAAATGCTGAACGATGATCACCAGCCGTTTCTCATTCGTGGCTATCGCATTTCAGATCGCGAAGTGGTAAGAAAACTGTGCTGCGATACCGGATTCCTGGGCGACCCGATCGATCCGGTGTACGAAGACCGAGAATTATTCGCCGATTTTCTGACCACCTATTATACCGATCACGAACCGGGGTCCTGTTTTCTCCTGGAGGTGGACGGCCAAATTTCCGGCTACCTCCTCGGCTCCCGCAAGCCCCTGCAAAACCAGCTCTACGCGCTGTATCAAAACGTCTGGTTATTCTTTCGCGCGCTGACGCGTTACTTCCGGTACAACCAGCGTTCGCGTCGTTTCATTCGCTGGCTAATCGTGTACGGCTGGCGCGAAGTGCCCGCCCGCCCACGGCGCGTCCCGCATTTTCACATCAATCTTCTGCCGGAGGCGCGAAAGGTTTCGACGACGCGCGCGCTGATGAGCGCGTATCTGAGTTACCTCTATCGCTCCGGCGAAAAACGCGTTTGCGGCCAGATCATCACCTTCGAGAGCCGGCGCGGCGAAAAAATGTTCGAACGCTACGGCTTTAAGGTTCTGAATCGGGCAGAGATCACCAAATACAAGGCGTTCTATCCCGAATCCGTTTACCTCAGCACAGTCATCAAAAATCTCGAAACTGCTGACCCACTCTCCGCCTATTCGCGCGCCCGCGAGTAGTACCTAGGGGTTCCAAAGGGTCTACAAGCCATCTGTCATTCTGAGGTGAGCGGCCAAATTAAATAGCTTTCCGTCGATTCCATTTTAACGTTGTAACTCTTGTAACGCTTTAACGTTTCTCCCAATAAACGTGCAACGGTTCAGAGCCACTCCGATTCTGACGGGCGAGCAACTCGCGAGTCAGCCGCTGCCCTCTTGTCAACACCAACACTAAGACACACCCCGGTAGCAGGATTTCCGGCCAAGCCGGGTGGCGCAACATTTCGGCGAGCAGGATGAGCGCCGCTAGGAGCAACAGGGCAAGAGAAAGGCCACGATGAAACTGTCCAGCCTGGGTTTGGATCCAAGATTCAGAAGAGTGGATGATCTCCCGGCCGTGCTCCGAGTCGGTGCAGTCCGTTTTCCTGGTGCAGGCGTTGCAGGTGTGGGCGGGCGCCCGATACTTCACGATCTCGCGCACGGGGTCGCGGTAGTGCGGATGCAGATGATGCCCGCAGGGACATTCCCAGACGTCCAGGTGCCCATGATATTTGAAGCCGGCCGTGCGGAATTGTCCCGAACGCCGATGCGAGTGACGGCCGAACAACTCCAGTCCGGCAGCCGTCACGATGAGGAACCCGGCATACCCGGCACCCAATACAACCTCGTCATGAAATGGTCCAATCATGGCTCGCGCGCCGCCGGTTGGGTGATCTCGGTGAACAGCGCGGGTCCGGTTTCTTCACGGACAGCGCGCGGCACCATGTACCGCAAACTGAGCCAAGAAAGATAAATCAGCGGCAGCACGCCCCCGACAATGAACACGGCATCACCCGGCAGGCGCAGCCACTCGAGCAAGGCGTTGGTTGGACCTTGCAGGTAAGTCAGACTACGCGCCTCGAAGTAGCCGTGGCTCACCGATTCGTACAGTTGAAGGAGTCCAAGCGGAAATAATGTGGCGAACACCATCCAGGCGAGTCCGAGATTCAGCGCCCAGAAGCTGATTTTTGCCGCCCGGTCCGACCAGCGCTCGGCCGGAATCATATAGCGAAGGCAGAATAGCGCCAGTCCCACGGCTAGCATTCCATACACGCCCATCATTGCCGCGTGACCGTGATTAGCCGTCAATGCCGTGCCGATTTCATAATAGGAAACAATCGGCAGGTTGATCAGGAAACCAAACACTCCAGCGCCCAGAAAATTCCAGAACCCGACCGAAACCAGGAACATGACGGCCCAGAAATGCGGGAAAGTCGCGCGCGACTTTCCATGCTGGAGCGTGCCCAGTTGCAGGAAACTCCAAGCCTCAACCGTGAGAAACGTCAGCGGAATCACCTCGGCTGCTGAGAAAAACGCGCCCAATGCCATGTGCTCGGCGGGTTCGCCCGAAAAATAAACATGGTGCATGGTGCCGATCACGCCGCCAGCCGAGTAAAGCACAATATCCAGGTAGATTAACGTCAGCGCCACGCGTTCATGCACCACGCCCAACAACACAAAGATGTAGGCGACCATAATTGTCGTGAAGAGTTCGAGAAAATCTTCGACCCACAAATGCACGACCCAGAATCGCCAGAAATCCGTGGTCGTGAAATGTGACGCTGGCCGGGCCAGCAGGCCGATGGCGTAAAATGCTGGAATCGACAGCGCGGAAAAGAAAAACAGCCAGGGCATGTTGCCCTTGTGCTCGCCCGCCAGCCGTCCGCGCAATCCGCGAAAGAGGATGATTACCCAAAACACCAACCCGACTGTCAGCAACACTTGCCAGAATCGTCCGAGATCGAGATACTCGAATCCCTGGTTGCCAAACCACGACCACCATTTTTCCAAGCCGCCGCGGATGCCGATGTATTCGCCGGCCATACTGCCGAACACGACCAACGCCAGCGCGCCGAGCAATCCGTAAGCGAGCCAGTTCTGACCTTTCGGTTCGCGGCCCGCGATCATCGGCGCAAGGAAGATTCCCGCTGCCAGATAAGAGGTCGCCACCCAGAAAATTGCCAGTTGAATATGCCAAGTGCGCACCAGGTTGAACGGAAAGATCACGGCCAGATCAATGCCGAAAAAATTCGAGAGTTCAGCTCGGTAATGCTCCGACGCACCGCCCACTAGCGTTTGAACAAGAAACAACAGTGCCATCACCGCGAAGAAGCCGGCGCAGGCGCGCTGGCCCTGTGTCAGGGCTACCTCGCCCGGCGCGCGAAACGAGAGCGTCTGCTGCTCGCGCCCATGCCAGCCTAGGAAATTCCACCGGCCGAACGATGCAAACAACAGCCCGATTCCCCCGAGCAATGCTGCGAGTGATAGCATGCTCCAGATGACGGTCTCAGCCGTGGCGCCGTTTCCCACGAGCGGTTCCGGCGGCCAGTTGTTCGTGTAGGAATAATTTTTCCCCGGCCGCAGCGCCGACGCCACCCACGCCGACCAACAGAAGTAAGCTGTGACTTGGCGGATTTGGACGGGGTCGGTGATTTGCTTCGGACGAAGGCCATATTTGGTGTCGGGTGCGCCAAATAAATCGGAGTAATGCTTTTGCAGGCTCTCAAACGCATCAGCCTGGGCGACGGTGAACTGGAGCGTGTCCGTGGCGAGATCGTATCGGTTGCTCTTGAACACCTCCACCGTGCCTACTTTCGTCGCCTCCGAGCCGGACCCGCCATTATGGTCCGCCACGACCAGCGCCCAACGGCGCAGGTAATCCGCCGTGAAATCGGGTCCAAGGTAAGCGCCATGTCCGAAGATGGAGCCGTACTCCATCAGCCCGTTGCGTAAAAAAATTTCCTGGCCGGCAATGACGTCGGCACGCGTGAAAAGCACCTGACCATCAGGACGCACTACTTTGCCGGGAATGGGCGCCTGATCGGTGTAGGTTCGGTAAGCCAGCAACCCCAGCACGAAAAAGCCAAACAACATCACTATTGCCACCGCCTGCACCCAGCGTTTGGAAATGAGCAAGCCGCGCTTTTCAATGGCCTTGGTTTGGATGCTCTCGTTCATGATCTTGCATTCCGTTTGGATGGCTAACCACAACAACCAGATAAAGACTAATCAGCTGTTGTCCGCTGCGGTAGTAGAGCAAAATCCCGGGGCTCATTGAGGGCGTTGCCAGTCAGTTAAGGAGCAGCTAACTATAATTAAACAGCATTTTGCAATCTGATTTTCGCCGGAACCTCGTTTAAACTGTGGGTTCAATCGCGATTTGCGCCTCGGCCACCAAAAAAAGCGTAAGAGCAGACATAATTTTAATTCTGCGACGTCTGTAACATAGATGAGCATGCCACCCGAGCCACCAGACCGGCTCGCAGAAATCCTGCTGGAGATTCTCGCATTGTCTGACTCAACACGGACGAGCCAATCGGAATCGGTCAGCGGCAGTGATCCAGTCGAGCTATTCGACGCGCACTGCGTAGAAGAGCAGTCGCAACGGAGAGATGAAGAAGACAACAACCGGCAAAGACCGTAGAGCAGATCCTCGCGCGCGCGTGCGCGCGTAGAGTTAGCAAGCTGCTATTACTTGTGAGGAGCCTAACGGTTATTCGTGATGCAGTGCGATCGTCGGACGAACTCTTGATGAACTCGCTAAAACGGCTTTCATAGGGGCAGCGCCGGCATAGCTCAGTTGGTCCAGTTAACGCGGCTGATCGGAATGCGAAAAATCAAGGCGCGAGAATCTTGCGAAGAATCACCGGCTCGTTTCACGTCGCCCGTCCAAGAATAACGTCCTCCTTTTTCCAGAAGTGCACGCCGCCGCAGTGCGCACAGGTAAACCTTTGGGTTTTCAGTTTCGCTGTTGGCCAGCGTTTTTCTTCTATTGTTCTGCCGGTATCCGTCAGCTTTGACGTGGAAGGACAGCGCACGAGCAAGCTCTTAATGCTGGGCCCGGCCTTTACTTTCGGGCGTCGCGGTGGCTCAAACAGAAATCTCGTCGGCATGCTAGAGTCGATAAACGATACGAGCTTTCGCTGTGTCGTAAGGTGACATCTCCATTCTCACTCGATCACCGACTGTAAGCCGAATGAAACGTTTGCGCATCTTTCCGGAAATGTGCGCGAGAACCAGACGCTCGTTCGCGAGCGCGACGCGAAACATGGTTCCGGGTAGGACCATCGTGATAATGCCCTCCAGTTCGATGGCTTTTTCAGAATTCACGATGCTTATGTTTTCAGGGTAAGGGCGATTGGATCTCAATCGCCCTCTGACCTTTGTTTTCTGGCTGCTGGCTTTACCGACGATTGCCCGCAAACGAGCGCTTCCCACCGCCGTGGGGACGGGGCCGCTCTTCGCGCGGACGCGCTTCGTTAACAGTTAATGTGCGACCGTTAAGTTCGCGGCCGTTGAGCGCGCTCATCGCAGCGTTGGCTTGTGCGCCATCGTTCATGGTGACGAACGCAAAGCCGCGCGATTTGGCAGTGAACCGGTCCGTCATCAGATGAACCTCGTTGACGGTGCCGTGTTGTTCGAACAGATCCTGAAGATCGTTCTCGGTGGTCTCAAATGAGAGATTACCTACGTACATTTTCATTGTGTTTTGAATTTGGAAAAACTACCGAGCTACAGAGCCGTTCCCGGGAATCGGG
>JBKPBJ010000157.1:0-2111 GCA_046726875.1 Verrucomicrobiota bacterium | reverse complement strand
GCCATCTTACATCGTCCAAGCGAACCCGAATGAATTTTACACTCTGCGACTCGGTTCTCTAATTCGGGGCCGCACGAGCTTGCGCGACGTGGAAGCAATCTTTGGCCGACCACAGAATATCGAACGCCGATCCGATGGCGTCGTCACCTATTACGCGATTCAGGTCTACAACCCGTTCGAAGATCTTGGAGGAAGGCGATAACATGGAGGCGCCCGAAGCATTCAATCTTCCATCTCTAAGGAGGCAGCGAAATCGACTCTTAAGTAGCACCGCGAAATCCCGCGGACGCGCAATGGCTACCACATAAGGCGCGATCGAACTTGAAGGTATGAAAATGAGACAAATAATTAGTTTAGCAGCTGGCATCACATCCGTGGCGCTAAGTCCCATAACATGGGCGGCTGGTCACGGTGGTGGTGGGGGTGGTGGCGGATTTGGTGGCGGTGGTTTCCACAGCGGTGGGTTCAGTGGTGGCGGACACGTGGCAGGTGGAGTTGGCAATCGCGGAGGCGGCGTCGGCTTTGGCGGAATGCACGTCCCGGGTCGTGTTCCGAGCTTTGAAGGTGCAGGGCCACGCTTTTCTTCATTTGGGCATCCATCGCACGTGCAACCTCAGGCGGGCAGTTCTTCAGCTTCGCGTCCGGCGATTGCAAGGCAGTCGGAGCAGCGCTTCTCGAACCTTCGCAACCACGTCGTGTCGCGACATGATGCGAACTGGCACAACGACTGGGACAGGCGGCATGCCCACTTTAACCATAATCGCTTCTTTGTTTTTATCGGCGGGTTTTGGTGCGGACTAGATGCAGGATATTTCCCGTGGGATTATCTGCCATACTATCCGAACGACTACTACCCGTACGATTATTACGCAGACGTTGGCCCGTACGATTACAACGGGGCGAACTATAACGTTGCTCCGGCGGACAGCGCCGAGGTCCAAGCCGTCCAGACACAGCTGGCAACGCTTGGTTATTACAATGGTTCCATTGACGGCGTTTTTGGACCGTCCACCCGTGATGCGGTGGCTAAGTACCAAATCGCAAATCAGCTGAACGTAACCGGGAGTTTATCGCCCGATACACTCCAGTCGCTTGGCTTACCGCAGGCAACGGCGAGTTAAAGCATCAGGCGATCGTCAGTGGCGCAAAAACAGTTGCGCCCTGACGAGCGCAGCGGGTTTCCCTACCTAGGAAAACGGAGGATAAATCGAGTGATCCGAACTGCCGCCGGAGTCGTGACCAATTATCACAACTGGTTCAGTGAAGCGAATGAATCTCAAAGAAGGCGATAACATTTTTGCGGTAGTGAAGGCCACCTCAGTGTCGGTCGAAAAGGAATAGCATCAGGCTTGGTGCCTGATGTCCTCCGCTGCCGCCGCGTAAACGGCATCCTCGGCGATGTTGGTCGCGTGATCACCGACGCGTTCAAGACAGCGGGAAATTAAGATTAGGTTCAAATAGCCGCGCAGTTGACCGCGGTCCTGCATCATCCGTTCGGTCAACTGCCGGTTTGCAGAGGCATTCATATCGTCGAGTTGCTTGTCACGGCTCACAATCGCCCGCGCCAGCTCGATATCTTCTCGTACAAACGCGTCGATGCTGTCCTTGAACATCGATATTGCGTGCCCCTGGATGGGCACGATCAAATTCACTTCAGATAAGGGCGGATGTCTATTCAACTTGCGCGCGCATTCAGCCATATTTGTCGCTTCGTCGGCTACACGCTCGATGTTCGGCGAAAGTTTCATTGCCGAAATCACTTGCCGTAGATCCGACGCGACCGGCTGGTAGCGGAGCAAAATTTCGACACCAGCCTTATCAATTTGCTTCTCCAATTGATCAACTTCTTCGTCGTCGGCGATGGACTTTGTGCAAAGACCATCATCCCGCTGAAGCAATCCGTTGATCGCGTGATAGAGGCTGCGTTCGGTTAGTCCCGCCATCGTGAGCAGATCGTTGCGGAGACCGCTCAGCGCTTCATCGAATGTCCCAAGGATATGCTGCCGTATGACCACTGCTCTTTTACGCCGGGTGTGCTTAAAATGTAATAGCTCAGCTTAAAACATCAGCTGCATGCGTCCGATCACTTCGTCGAACTGATCGTCGCCGAA
>JBKPBJ010000156.1:0-2971 GCA_046726875.1 Verrucomicrobiota bacterium | reverse complement strand
GGCTTTGTCTTCGCCACATTGATCGATCGCCCATTCGTCGCGCCGACCATGGCGACCTTGTGGTATTTTGGGGCGCTGCCCGGTCCGCTCGCGCTCTTATTTGCCATCGAAGATTCCGCAAGCTGGCTCTGGACTTTACTGGCGTGGCGCGCTGAGCGGCGAGTGCAGACAACTTGATCAGTTCGCGCCACTCGATCGACAAGCGCACACCGAAAGCGATGTAATCGCCGCAACATCGTCATCTTGAGCGTAGCGAAGCGCAGTCGAAAGATCCCGAGGAATTACGTTGTGTTTTGCCACGGGATGGAAAGCCTGGCCTCGCTCCGAAACGCTTTCGGAGCTGCGTTGCAGCCTCGACTTCGCTCGGAATGACGGAATAGTTCAGCGCCGTGGGCCAAATGACTAAAGAAGTAATCCCGCCGGAAGAAACTGTGCCGCCCGAAGTAGCCACAGGTCTGCGCGGTTTCATAGCGAAGTTTACCGTGCTCAAGGGAGCGCAGCGCGAGTTGTGGCTCACGTTCCTGATCAAGTTACTGATTTACACGGCCTACTCAGTCACGAACAAAACAATGGTGCTATGGCTGTCGAAAGATCTCGGCTTCAGCGATCAAGCAGCCGGCGCGCTCGTCGGCTGGGTGTGGGCGCCGGCAATGACGGTCTTCACTTTGCTCGCTGGCTCGGTCACCGATGCGATCGGATTGCGCCGCACCTTTTTCCTGGGCGTCGCCATTTGCACAGTTGCTCGCAGCGTCATGGTGGTCACGACGGTCCCATCGCTGGCGCTCGCCTGTGGAGTTCTTCCACTGGCAGTCGGTGAAGCACTCGGCACGCCTGTGCTGCTGGCGGCAACACGGCGCTACTCCACAGTCGCGCAACGCTCGATCTCCTTCTCGATCATCTACATGATAATGAACGTCGGCTACATCGCCGCGGGCTGGATCTTCGACTACGTCCGCCAACTCAACCTGCGGGTCAGTATTTTCGGATTCGAACCGAGCAGCTATCAGCAGTTGTTCATGGTCAGTCTTGCCTTCGAGATTGTGCTGTTCCCCGTGATTTATTTTCTCCGGCGTGGCGCGGAAGCGACAAATCCCGCAAGCGCGGGAGTGATTGATCATGCATCGCACACTCGAAACGCTGCCGGGAGTTTCTTGAGCGGCATTTGGGAAACAGTGCGCCAAAGCGCGATCAACGCCGCGCATCTTTTCCGACGATTGATCGGTCAATCAGGATTTTACCGGTTGCTGGTGTTCTTTGTCTTCATCGGATTTCTCAAGGCGATCTTTTTGCAGATGGATTACGTCTTTCCAAAGTTCGGCATTCGCGAACTCGGCGCGAACGCTCCTGTTGGGAAACTCTCCGCGATCAACGCTATCGTGATCATTTTCCTTGTGCCGATTGTAGGCGCGCTGACGCAAAAGTTTGCGGCTTATCGAATGGTGGTGATCGGCGGAGTCATTTGCGCCGCCGGCGTATTCATCATGGCGCTACCGACAGAATGGTTTGTGTCGGCGGCCAACAGCATCTTCGGCCAATGGCTTGGTCACGCTTACCTCGGCGTCAGCGGAGGCATTCACCCTTACTACATCATGACTGCGCTATACCTGATCGTCTTCTCGATCGGGGAAGCCTTCTATTCACCGCGTGTGTACGAGTATGCTGCTGCGATTGCCCCGCGGGGACAGGAAGCTTCGTACGGTTCGCTGGCTTACCTTCCGTTCCTCGTAGGCAAACTCCTTGTAGGCACGGGCGGGTGGTTGTTGGCAGCGTTTTGCCCGGAACAAGGTCCGCGGCATCCGGGTACAATGTGGCTGATTTTTGCTCTCGCTGCATCGGTCGCACCGATCGGATTAATTCTGTTTCGCCGCTACATTCGCGTTCCTGAAGCCGGGCGGCAGGATTGAACGCCTCCCAGCCATTTTGTGTCTGACATGCGAATTTATTATGAAGGGGAGTTCCGCGGCATTTGCCTCAGTCGACGCGATTACGCGCGAACTTAAGGACTGCTAAAGGGGACAATATCTCACGGGAGAAAATAGGGATGAGAGCAACGCGATTAATATACAAACACAAACACTCATACAGAACGCTGTGGTTCGGGCTGGCCGGTGCATTCGTTGTCATTGTCGGTTCGATTTTGTTCGGGTATGCTCAAGCGCAGAAGCAAGAAGCCGAAAAAATGAATCCAACCAAACCCGTTCCAAGCGAAGCCGAGCTGCGAGAGAAGTTAACCAAGGACCAGTACAAGGTTACCCGTGAATGCGGCACAGAGACACCGTTTCACAATGCCTACTGGGACAATCACAAGTCGGGAATTTACGTCGACATTATCACCGGCGAGCCGCTCTTCAGTTCGTTGGATAAATTCGACAGCGGCACCGGTTGGCCCAGTTTCACCAAACCGATCAAGTCAGAGAACGTGACCGAAAAGCGCGATACTTCTTACGGAATGGAGCGCACCGAGGTTCGCGCGAAATCAAGCGACTCGCATCTCGGCCACCTCTTCGATGATGGCCCCGCCCCGACTGGTCAACGCTTCTGTGTGAACTCCGCCGCGTTGCGCTTTATTCCCGCGGAAAAATTAAAGGAAGAGGGCTACGGCGAATATCTCTCACTGTTCCAGCCACAAGAGCAACCTCAGTCACAGCAGAAAACCGGTGGCGAACAACCGCAGGCGAAAAAGTAGGTACCTGCCGCTTGTTAATCGCAGACGACACATTGTTCCTCCCGTCGCTTATTGTCTTTCGGTGTCCTTTGAAAAGAGCAACGGACACCATAACTTACATCCCTCATGACCCGCGACGATTTTGACTACGCGCTTGAAAATACGCGCGTGATCCTTGCGCCCGAGCGTCAGATCGCGACGTTCGGCAGCACCAGTTTCAATTTCTATTTGATCTCGGAGTTGATGGATCGCGTGAACCAGGTGCGGATTCGCAACGGGAAAATCCAGGCGGAACGCCCGCAGATT
>JBKPBJ010000155.1:0-4494 GCA_046726875.1 Verrucomicrobiota bacterium | reverse complement strand
ACATAGCCGGCGACGGGATCGCACGTCATCCCGAGATGATGCTGAAGCGCCGACTCGGCGGCGTTCTCCGTCACCAGAGGCGAGGCGTCCATGGCCGAAGCGATGAACGCAGCCGACATCGATGACGCAACACCAATCTCGGACTGACAACCACCTTCGGCACCGGAAAGAGTGGCATTGTGTTTGCACAAGTAGCCTATGGCCGCACCGCCAAGCAGACCCTGCCGGATTTTTTCCTGCGGCACTTTCCTCTTTCCTTCGACGAGAGCATATACGATCGCAGGCATTACGCCGGCCGAACCTCCAGTTGGCGCAGTGATCACCAGATGGCCGCGCGCATTCTCCTCCGAGGCGGCTAGCGCACAGGCGGATAGAAGCGCAACAGCGCGGTCTGCCTCGTACTTGTCATCTTGAGCCCGTTCCCAAACGGTCGCCGCCTTTGAATGCAGTTTGATAGGCCCGGGCAGCACGCCTTCCTTCACCGCGAGGCCTGCCTTCACGGTCGCGACCATCGCGGCCGCGATCTTGTCCAGAAACGCGTTGATCTGTTCTTCTGTCTTACCTGAAACGGCGACCTCATTTGCCATAATGACCTGCGCGATAGAAAGCTTGTTTTTCTCTGCGTGCTGACGCAGTTCCTTCATCGTTCCATACGAGTACTTAGGCTGACCCTTCTTGGGCGGCGTGTAGCCCTTCCACTCGTAGAATCCGCCGCCAGGCGAATAATACTCCAGCTCGTAGATGGCCTTGTCCCCGCCCATCAGTTTGCACGTCATCGTGTTCGGGTGCGGGAATTCGCCTTTGGGTGTGTCGTAGATGATGTGTTTCAGTGACAGATTGAAGGTTTTGTCACCGAGCTTCACCGGATAGGATTGGTCCGGCTTCTCTTTCATTTCGTCGAGAAAGAGCGGATCGACTGTTGCCGGCTCCTTGCCTAACAAGCCGGCAAGAGCTGCACGCTCGGTGCCGTGACCTTTGCCTGTGGCGCTCAAGCTTCCGAAAAGATGAACGTTGAGGCCGGTGGCCTGTTTCAATTGATCGGCGGGAAGTTTGGTGCAGCGCTGATAGAAATCGTAGGTGATACGCATCGGTCCAATCGTGTGCGAACTCGAGGGACCGGGACCCACCTTGTAAAATTCATCCAGCACCGTCATCACTGGACCCTTGGACCTTTTCACTACGTCCAAGTCTGGCGACATCGAGGTAGAATCTAGCGGCGGCAACGGACTTTTCTCCGCCGCTTCCTTCGCCGCTTGTTGTGCGCGTGCTTCGAGTGTCCAAACCGTTCCGGTTATCGCGGCGGCGGCGCCGATTACGGCGTTGCGCATGATGAACGTCCGGCGATCGATATTTTCAGGGAGGTTTGATTCGGCGGGTAGTTCGGGAAACACGTTGTCGTTGGTGCTTGATGTTTTGCTCATAGGTTTTATTGGCTGGTTAGGAATTCGTTTTTTTGATTCTGCTGTCTGAACTGGTGACGTTGTTAGCTGCTCTGGTATCCCTCGCTTTGGATGGCGTCGATGAAACCTTGCGCGCCGGTCTTCACATTCGCGGCGTTACCTTCATCGGTGTCGATGTGCATCGCGAGTTTAAAAGTAGGATCCACTCGCACTAGCACGTCCCCGAAAATCAGTTCGCGGTCTCCCGCGATTCTCACCCGCACGAACGATTTGTCGCGGACGCCGTAACGGAGCGCGTCTTCAGGACTCATGTGAACGTGCCGCAACGCGCAAATAACGCCGCGGTCGATTTGGACGTTGCCGGTCGGACTCTCGAGTATGCAACCGGGCGTGTCGGCAATGTCGCCGCTTTCGCGTATTGGAGGATGAATGCCGAGCTTGAATTGCTCGGTCATCGCGATCTCGACTTGTGTGTATTTGCGCGCGGGCCCGAGGATGCGCACGCGCTCGATACGGCCTTTCGGTCCAACAATCGTGAGTTGTTCCTTGCACGCATATTGACCGGGTTGTGAAAGGTCGGCGTGTTTGGTGAGTTGATGTCCTTTTCCAAACAACGCCTCGACATGTTCCTGCGTGAGATGAATGTGGTGGGCCGAAATCTCGACCAGAAACGGCTGTTGTTTCTGCGTCTCCAGCACGCGCGTGATGTACGAGCGGCTTAACGCACGCAACGCTTCACGCGCCATCATGCGCTCCTCGTCGGTCGGCACAACGAGTACGCTTACTTTCGAGTCATCGGTCGAGATTCGGTTTGTTTCGTCGCCGCTGGCTTCGCGGTTGTGTTTGTCGTCGAGCGTGATGCCCATGCACTCCAAGCCCTGCAACGCGAGTGCGCGAACCACTGCGCTTCCCTGGCCGACGCCGCCGGTGAAAATCACAGTGTCGAGCCCCCCCATGGATGCAACGTAAGCGCCGATGTACTTTCGCACGCGATAGCAGTAGGCTTTAAGCGCGATCAAAGCGCGTTGATGACCCTGATCGGCCGCTCGAAGAACTTCGCGCATGTCGCTCGAAACACCTGATAAGCCCAGCAAGCCGCTCTTTTTGTTCAACAAATCTTCACTCTTTGAAGCGGAGAGTTTGTCCTCGCGTTCAAGGAACGCGAGCACGCCCGGATCAAGATCGCCGCATCGCGTTCCCATGATCAATCCCTCCAGCGGCGTGAAGCCCATTGTGGTGTCCACCGAACGCCCATGATTTACGGCGCACATGGACGCCCCGTTGCCGAGGTGGCAGCTCACAAGCCGGAGCTCGTTAGGCCGCCGCTTCAGGAATTCGGCAGCCCGCAGTGCGACATAGTTGTGCGAGGTCCCATGAAATCCATAACGACGCACTGCTTTCTTTTCGTAGAACTCGTACGGTAGTCCGTACAGAAATGCGTACGCCGGCAGCGTATGGTGAAACGCGGTATCGAAGACGCCCACATGAGGCACAGCGGGGAACAGTTTCCGCATCTCGCGAATGCCCACGATAATCACGGGATTATGCAACGGGGCGAGCGGATTCAGCTTTTCCATTTCCGCAACGAGCTCATCGGTGAGGAGCGTGGCTTCAGTGAATTTCTCGCCGCCGTGAACAACGCGATGAGCGACGACACTCACCTCGCTGGGGCTGCTGATAACTCCTGTCTCCTTCGAAGTGAGTTCCGCAATCATGGCCTTGAATGCGGCTGCGTGATCTCCTTTGTCGAGATCCCGCTTCACTTCGCCTTTCGTTCCACGATGCTTTATTCGAGTGCCATCAATCCCGATGCGCTCAACAAGACCCTTGGCGTGGCGCGATTCATCTGTTGTGTCGTAAAACGAATACTTCAACGACGACGAACCGACGTTGATCACCAGAATTTTCTCCGGCCTCTCACCCCTCAGCTTCAGCCCATATGGATCGTTACCCTGCTGCAGCGCAGCTTTCAATTTGGCCGGATCAGACGCGAGCATTCTTGTCCGCTCAGCCATGATGCGTGAAATTTCCCGCACCGCGCCGCGCTCGGCGACGATCATCGATTGAAACAGCGACACCGGTACGAGCAACACTTCGCAGTGGGAGTCCGCGATGAAATCCGCCAGCGACGGATTGCCGGTCATCAACGCTGCTTCGGCGAATGTATCGCCTGCTTTCAGTTCGCCGAGCGGTTGCCGCATGCCCTCGGTCACTGCTGACGCCGCCACCGTCCCGCTTAACACTACGCCGAAATGAGTAGCTTCCGCGCCTTGGTGAGCGATCGCTTCGTTCGCCTCGAAGGATCGGACAACGGAGCCATCCACCAGTTCTTTGATGCGCTCGGCGCTGAAGTCTTTGAAGACACCGACACGCTCTTTAATGAAGGTTCCCGTATCCAAGCTCAATTTCCCTTTTGACTTTTCAACGTCCCTTCTAAGGCGCCTCTGGCATGTTGGACTTTAGTCCCATGCGCGATCTGGTGTACCTACAAACGTTCACAAATGTCATTCTGAGCTGTGCGAAGAATCTCAGATCAATTTTGGGGTGACATCGCCCCAAGAGAAGGGAACAGAGATGTTTCGCTCCGCTCAACATGACAGCGCCGTTCATGGCTGAGTTTTAATCGAATATTGAGTAAACTGCGCCGAGCTGAATGCGGAAAGCATCTCCATCAGCACCGCTCTTTTCCTGTTTAAAACCGTACAGTCCTTCCAGCCCAAGGCTGAGACGTTTCCTGACTTGCCATACAAGGTTCGTGCTTGCGTAGTGTGTCAGATGATAAGCGTTCGGCTGTTGTGAGAATTCGTTATCCAAATGGACGTATCCGTAGCTTGCCGTGGAACGCAGTGTATCGGTCCATTTGTGCGTATAGCCAATCATCGCTCCAAAAGCAGGGATCGCAGTGAGGTTTCCTGAACTATTGAATGCCGCATCGTTGTTCTGAAAGTCATCGTTGAAATAACGGAACAGACCTTGCCCGTATGTTAATTGTGCCTGCATTGAATCGCGGTCGAAAACGTTTAGCGAAGTCGACAGGTTCACGCCCCAGCCGAAAGTATTTTGATTGCCAACAATGGGTCCCTTGACGCCGATA
>JBKPBJ010000154.1:0-2694 GCA_046726875.1 Verrucomicrobiota bacterium | reverse complement strand
GTGGTCACCGGGTGGCTTTTGGCTTCATGGGTCTGCCTGTTTCGGCAGTGCGAAACAGGCAGGATTCACCAGGAGAAATGGATTCAATATTGATCGAGCAGATTGCGAGAAGGCGAACGTGAATGCGGCCACCATCACACGCCAGAGCAAATCGAATCTGGCCCTGGCTTTTGTTTCGTTAGGCCGTGAGCGAAAACGCGACATCACGATTTTCTACGCGTTCTGCCGCGTGGTCGATGACATAGTCGATTCCCCGGACCTGAGCGTCATAGAGAAACGAGTGCGTCTGGCGAAATGGCACCACATGCTTCGCGCTGGCGCTCCGGACGAGCCGCTGCTCGCGCGTGATGTGCGACAATTGATGCACAAATATTCGCTGTCGCCCAACATGCTGGAGGAAATTATCGCCGGCGTGGAAATGGATTTGAGCATCGCGCGATATCCCACTTTCAAAGAGCTTCGTGTCTATTGTTACCGGGTCGCTAGCGCAGTTGGGCTGGTCAGCATCGAGATCTTTGGTTATCGCAATCCGCAGTGCCGGCAATATGCGATCGATCTCGGGCTTGCGTTACAAATGACCAACATTATTCGCGACGTCTGGAAGGATTTTCAGGCCGGGCGCATTTACCTGCCGCAGGAAGATCTGGCGCGGTTCCACTATTCCGAAGCTGACCTGGCGAAACGACAATACAACGAGCACTTCCTCCAGTTGATGGAATTCGAAGCGTCCCGCGCGCGTGAATTCTTCAGTCGGGCCCTGGCTGAGCTCCCGCCCCAAGATCGCCGCGCAATGGCGCCCGCAGAAATAATGGCTTCCATCTACCGGGCTTTGCTTCGGCGGATTGAACTGGACAAGTTTCGAGTTTTCGAAAAAGAATATCGGTTGAGTAAGCCGGAGAAGGCAGGCCGGATCACGGCGCAGTTGTTCAAATCTTTTTTGAATTGGCCGCGTCGAGCATCCGTCTGAGTTCCTGGCTGCGAAATATTACTAAGGACAAACCTATGAAAATGAAATCTCTGAAAATTCTGTCGGCGATCACGATTGCATTAGCTGTGCTCGGCACAACCCTTTACGCGCAGGGCACGGACACGCGGATAGGCAGCATAAAGCGTGAACAGGGTGAAAAGAGCGCGATTGAAGCCAAGCCGATCAGCAAGGCAGACGCCGAAAAAAAATATCCAATGAAGGGAGGGGCTTACCCCATCGGCCAGCGAGATCCTCATGATCCATCCGGTGTTGTCGCCAGTCCATACCCGCCGCATGAAAAGTATGACTGCTCTAAAATTGCACACGGTGGGTTGGTTCTTGACCAAAAAGCGAACAAAGTCTTTGTAAGGCCGTAAGTCGCCACACATCCTGACTACGTCACCACGCACCGGCGGAGTAGCCGGATTGACGCCCAACAGCTCTGCCCAAGGGCGGTTCACGAATGTGATTCTATGAGAACAAATGTTCTCCTGGTTGTTTAAGGGATCTCGCTGAGTTCCCTCCTTTTGAATTCCTGCGATACGCCAGTTGGCCAGGGCGCAGTATGGGGCGCTGCCACTGGCGCGATCATCGGCGGTGCTGCGACTGGCAACGTTCGTGCTGCATCAATCGGCGCAGCGGCAGGAGCAGCAGCTGGCGCGTTAACCGGCAAGATTGTCCAGGAGAATCAAGCTGCGCAATACGGGCCGCCGCCGTCCGGCGGTTATCCGTATGCGCGGTGGGCGGGGAGACCGGGGTTTTTCTATAGCCCTTACACCGGACGCGTTTACGATCTTCGCGGCATGCCGCCGGGTGGACTTACTCGCGATGTTGATACGCGTCGGCTTTTCCGGAGGCCATAGGCGGAAAACCGGCGCAGTGCCTCCGGTCGGCGCAGCGCGCCGCAGACCCTACCAATGTTTTAGCGCAGGTTGGCTTGCAGCTTTTTCACAGTCGCTCGCGCTTCGTCAGTCATTTTCAACAATTCCGGCCACGGTCGGTGATAGTTTTCGCCAGGCAATTTGCGCGTCGCGTCAAATCCCATGTGAGAACCGATGTTCTGTTCGCTGGGCGCGTGATCTAGCGAGTCGCTTGGATTTTTGATGATAGTTGTGTCCCGGCCAGGATCGGTATTCGCGCACAATCGAAAAAGCACCTCGCTCGTGTTATGCACGTCGCAATCTTCGTCCACTGCGATGATGTACTTGCTGAACATCATTTGTCCCATCCCCCAGAGCCCATGCATCACTTTGAAAGCCTGGTAGGGGTATTGCTTCCGGATGCTCACAAAAACCAGATTGTGAAACACCCCTTCGGGCGGCAACGTTATGTCCACAATCTCCGGGAAATTCATCTTGAAGACCGGCAGAAGAATTCGAACGGACGCGTCGCCGATGTAGAAATCTTCCATTGGCGGTTTGCCGACGATCGTTGTGGGGTAGATGGCATCCCGCCGGTGCGTGATCGCGGTGAGATGGAAAACGGGGTAATTTTCGACTGCGGTGTAAAATCCGGTATGATCGCCAAAGGGTCCTTCCGGACGCATGTCACCTGGCTGCACATATCCTTCCAAAACAAAATCGACATCCGCGGGCACCTCCAGGTCGATGGTTTTGCAGCGAACCAGCTCGATTGATTTTCTTCGCACGAACCCGGCAAACAACAGTTCGTCCAAACCGTCCGGCAACGGCGCAGTTGCCGCGAACGTGTAAACCGGATCGCCACCC
>JBKPBJ010000153.1:0-7842 GCA_046726875.1 Verrucomicrobiota bacterium | reverse complement strand
GAGATACGAAATGTTGCTGTCGGTAATGCCCGCCGCAGGATTCTTTCCTTCGAAGTAGATGATGCGTTCGGCGTCCGGAAACGGAAGCGGACGGAGGAGAACGCCGTTCACCAGGCTGAAGATGGCGGTGTTCGCGCCGATTCCGAGCGCGAGCGTGATGACTGTGACAGCCGTGAACCCCGGCGATTTGCGGAGCTGACGAAGAGCGAAACGAATGTCGTTTAACATGGGAGCTATTCGGTCATCTGATTCATTCGGTTCGCAGCGCGACAATCGGATCGACGCGCGTGGCCCGGCGGGCCGGCACGCAGCAGGCAACCAACGCGACGCCAATCAGAATGGCAGCAGCGCTGAAAAACCCGGTAAGATCCCAAACGCTCACACTGTATAAAATACTTGCGAGCACGCGCCCGGTTGAAGCAGCCAATAGCAGTCCCGCGATCAAACCGATTCCAACCAAGATGAAACCTTGACCGAGAACGAGCCGAAAGACTTGGGCTCGATCCGCGCCGAGCGCGAGACGGATGCCGAGCTCACGTGTTCGTTGAGTCACGGTCAGCGCCATGACGCCGTAAAGACCAACGCTCGCTAAGCCCAACGCCACCGCGGCGAAAACGCTAAGAAGAGTCATCGACAATCTTCGCGAAGCGAGACTATCAGCGATGTTTTCCTCCATCGTCGCAATGTCAGAAACCGCCTGTTCGGGATCGCGCGCCGTGATTTCCTGTTTGATCGCGTTGACCAATGCGTGCGGATCGTGTCCGGGACTGACGCGAACCATGAGCTTCTGTTCATTCCGCGGAAATTGCGCCGCGGCAAAATACATCATCGCCAGATTGCGAGCTTCCATCCGTTCGCCTGGTGCGCTGCGCCGCGTGTGCGCGACGACGCCGATGATGGTGATCGGCGGTCCGGTCTGGTTCGGCTCGCCAACCGTGACCGGATCGTCGATTTGTTTGCCGATCGGGTCTTGCCCAGGGAAAAATCGTTGCGCGGCTCGTTCGTCGATGATCATGACGAGCTGCCGCCCGGCCAGGTCCTGAGCGTTAAAGGTTCGACCGCGTAAGATCGACATCTCGAGCACGCGAAAGTAATCGGGGGAAACGATGCTCATCTCGCTGACCGGTTCCCGGCCGGGAGGATCGGCCGGCGCGCCCGTGATATGAAAGGAACTGTCCCATTCGTTAGGGCTGAATGGCGCGTTACTGCAAAACGCCGCCGCGGTCGCGCCCGGAAGTGTTTTGACTTTTTCGATTACTTGTTCGCAGAACCGCGTGATCTTGTCCGGCGTCTGGTAGCGTGCTGCAGGCAACGCGATGCTCATGCTCAACACGCCGCGCGGGTTGAATCCGAGCGGGACTCGTTCTGCTCGCTGAAAACTTTTTAACGTCAACCCGGCGGCTGCGAGCAGAACAACGGCGAGCGCGACTTGCGCGACAACGAGAACGGAGCGAGCGCGCTGCCGTTGCACGCCGTCGCTGCCCCGCGCGCCATTGTCATGAAGCTGGTTTGCCATTGAGACGGTGTTCGAAACACGCAGCGCCGGCCAGATGCCGACGAGAAACGTGGCGAAGACAACGACGCCGGTGGTGAAGAGCAACACGCTCGAATCGATGTTTGTTTCCAAAAAACGAGGAACGTTGGCCGGCGCGATCGCGCGAATTGTGTCCAGACTCCACAGCGCGATGAGCGTGGCCAAGCATCCGCCGAGAAGGGTGATCACGCCGGTCTCAACCAAAACTTGCCTGGTCAAACGCCATCGGCTCGCTCCTAGCGCGGCCCGCACGGCCAGTTCCCTGCTGCGGGAAAGGCCGCGCGCGAGCAGGAGATTGGCGACGTTCGAGCACGCGATAAGCAAGACGCAACCGACAGCGGCGAGCAACAGGTGGAGAAGATGTCGATATTCGCCAACGGCGAATTCAAGCAGCAATTTCGCGGTAACCTTCCGACCAGTGTTCGAATCGGGGTAACGTTGCGCCAGGTCGGTGGCAATAATGTCCAAATCCGCACTTGCTTGTTGCAGCGTCACTCCCGGCTTCAATCGTCCCAGACAGGAAAATGATTCGTGATTGCCGCGCGAAAGAAAATCGTGATCGGCGCGGAGGTCTGCGAGGGGGACGACAATGTCGCAATTGCGCGGCAAACGAACGCGCTCGGAAACCACACCGACGATTTCGCGCGACACACCATCGACATTCAAACGCTGTCCAAGCGCGAGCGACTGCCCACCGAAACGATTTCGCCAGAGTCGCTCGCTGATCAACACGACCTTGGCCGCGCCGGGCTGGTCGTCTTTCTCCACGAAATCGCGTCCGAGACGCGGCGGCACTTGCAAGATTGACAAATAATTTGCCGTGACCCGCGCTGCCCGAATGCGTTCCGGCGGCGCGGCGGCATCGGCGGCGGAAAGATTAACGTCCTCTGCCCTAACGAGTCCAAGATCGACAAAACTGTGCTGCGCGGCGCGCCAGTCGAGATAATTCAGATAGCTGACCGACCCCGACTCGAATCCACCCGGCCCGGCCATTCGTTCGCGCAGCAAAATCAATTCCTCAGAATGTGGATACGGAAGCGGTCGCAACAACACCGCGTTGACCACACTGAAGATCGCGGTGTTCGCGCCAATGCCTAGAGCGAGCGCGAATACGGCGATGACAGTAAAGCTCGGATTTTTCACGAGCTGTCGAACTGCGTAGCGAAGATCGTCTAGCATTTGATTGGTCTCCGCGAATTATTCATAACGAAGCGCGGCCACGGGATCGACACGTGTGGCGCGACGCGCGGGAACAAAACAGGAAAGCGCGGCAACAATTGTCAGCAAACCGGCGACTGCCAAATAAATGGAGGGATCAAGCGCGTTTACTTTGAAGAGAATGTTTCGCAACGAAGCCGCAACCAGGACTCCCAGCAACAAAGCGGCAGCGCCGGCGCCGAGCACAAGTCCGATAAACAGCTGCCACGCGCCTTGGGTCATCACCATTCGGAAAATACGACGCGCATCCCCTCCAAGCGCCATTCGGATCCCAAATTCCTGCGTCCGCTGGCTCACAGGAAAACTCATCACGCCGTAGAGACCTACCGCGGAAAGAACGAATGCGACGCCACCAAAAATCGCGAACAGGCTAACGACGATGCGATTGCCGGAAAGACTTTCGTCATGCAATCGAGCGGGTGTGCCAGGAAAATAAATGGGAACATCCGAATCGAGCCGAGTAACCGCTTTTGTCAGCGCTGGACCGAGTGTATCCGCGTGTTGGGCTGCGCGAGGTCGGACGAGAATCGTGCAGAATTGAGTCGCCGGCGACGCGCCAAGCAGTGGCATGTAAAAACCGGCAGTGTCCGTCTGCTGATCGAACGGTCCCTGCATTAAAGTGTCGGGAACAACGCCTACGATCGTTCGCCACGGTGCCGGCTCCCCCGGGTTGAAAATGCGGACCTGATGTCCGAGCGCGCTTTGATTGCCCCAATGCTTTCGCGCAAAACTCGCGTTCACGATCGCCACCGGTTGCTTTGTGTCGGCATCATCAATCGTGAAATCGCGTCCTTCTAAAATCTTCAGGCCGAGCGTCAAAAAATAGTTATCCGACACGGATTCGAAGTTTCCCCGTGGTCGATCGCGGTCGGTTAAATAAATCAACCCCATGGTTACCAACTGCTCCGGATGCGGAAAAGAAAGCCCGCGCAACGTGACTGCATTAACGACTGTGAACTGAGTGGTGGCGCCGCCGATGCCCAGGCCGAGCACAAGCACCGCTAGAAAACAAAACGCTTTGTCTTTGGAGAGAACACGCAGTCCGACTCGGATATCCTGACGAAAGGAATCTAGAACCATAACGAATTTCCCTTGGTTATTTGTTAACGATCCACCCATCGCGCAATTGAATGACGCGTTCCCCATACGAAGCGTTTTTGTCCGAGTGCGTGACCTGCACGATGGTCATGCCTTCCTCATTGAGCTTGCGAAACAGCTCCATGATTTCTTCGCCCTGACTGGAGTGCAGGTTTCCCGTGGGCTCATCGGCGAGCAGAAGCTTCGGCTCAGCAATGATTGCCCGGGCAACACCTACGAGTTGCTGTTGTCCGCCCGAAAGCTGACGCGGATATAAGTCCTTTTTCCCAACGATCTGAAATCGATCGAGCGTGTCCGCGACGAGCGCCGCGCGTTCGCTCTTGCTGTAATGGCGATACGAGAGCGGAATATCGAGGTTCTCGTAAACCGTGAGATCGTCGAGTAAATGATACTGCTGAAATACGAAACCGATCTGTTCGTTCCGCAGCGTGGCGCGCTCCTTTGGCTTCAAATGATGCACTGCGGTTTCGCCCAGAGAATATTCGCCCTCCCAGCCGTGATCGTGCATCCCGAGAATGTGCAACAGCGTCGATTTCCCGGCGCCGGAGGGCCCCATCACCGAAACAAATTCGCCTTCGGCGATGTCCAGATTGATATCGCGCAGGACGTAGAAAAATTTCTCCTTGCCTAACGGGTATCTGCGTTCGAGGAGGCGGAGCTTGATCATAAGTTATCAGATGTTGTGACCGAGCACGATCATTGGGTCTGCCTTGGTTGCGCGCATTGCTGGCAGGTAGCTTGCAGCAAACGCGACGGCGCCGAGTAGAAGCGTCACCAGCGTAAACGTCCCTACGTCGAATGCGCTCACGCTGTAGAGCAATGCTCGCAGGGCGCGCGTGCTCATTACGGCGATGATGAGGCCGAGGATTGTTCCCGCTGAAATTAGCTTCAGCGACCTGCCGAGGACGAGTTTCAGCACATCATTCCGTTGCGCGCCGAGCGCCATACGCACGCCGATTTCGTGCGTGCGTTGCACAACAAGGAACGACATCACGCCATAGATCCCCACGCTCGCCAGCAGCACCGCCACCCCGGCGAATACTCCGAGCAAAACGACGGAAAGCCGCCGCGGCGCGATGGAATCAGCGATGACGTTCTCGAATGAGCGAACATTCGCGATAGGCAGCGCCGGATCGATTGCCTGAATTTCGCGCCGGATCGCTGCGGCCAAACTTCGCGGATTCTCGTTACTCCTGACTACGTAGATCGTGGTGAAGTACGGCTCCTGAGCGAACGGTACGTACATTTCCGGTTTGGGCTGGATGTCCAATCCGAAATGACGGATGTCGCCCACAACGCCGACGATTGTGATCCACTTCGGATTTTTCGAGCTATCAAAGCTAATGCGTTTGCCTAACACGTCTTCGTCCGGCCAGAATTTTTTCGCGAACGCTTGATTGACGATGATTACCCGCGGTGCGTCTGCGTTGTCCGCATCGGCAAACACGCGGCCTTTGATCAATGGCGTCTCGAGCGTGTGAAAATAATCTGGAGAAACCTGACGCTTTTCTTCGTCAGGGCTTGGGCTGTTGTCGTTTGAAGGCCGGCCTTCAATGGCAAAAGACCAATCGCTGTTGGTCCCGGCGAGCGGCAGGATCGTGCTGAAGCCCGCAGCCCGCACTCCCGGCAGCGCAGCTATTCGGCGTTGTGCTTCGTTGTTGAAACGGACGATCGAGGCATCATCCGCATACTGAAGTTTCGGCAGTGAAATCTCGAACGTGAGCGCGTTCCGAGGGTTGAACCCTGGATTCACGTTTTGCAGCTTTGCGAAACTTTTAATCAGAAGCGCGGCGCCGCTAAGGAGCACCAGCGCGAGCGCGACTTCAGCGATGACGAGACCGTTGCGCAAACGATTGCGTCGCGTGCCTTGCGTTGAGCTTCGGCCGCCTTCCTTAAGTGTTTCAGTCAGCTCTGGTCGCGCGCTCGCGAGACCCGGAGCGAGACCGAAGATGATTCCGGTGCCGACACAGATGGCCACCGTAATACCCAATACCACCAGATCGATGTTGACTTCGCGCAGCCGCGGCACGGTTTGCGAGCCGATTGCTTTCAATGATTCGACGCCCCATAGCGCCAGAACAACACCCACCACGCCACCGATCAGCGCCAGTAGCACGCTTTCAGTGAAAACCTGCTTGAGCAATCGCAACGGACTGGCGCCAAGCGCTACTCGGACCGCCATCTCGCGTTCACGCGCAGCAGCGCGCGCGAGTAACATCGTCGTAAGATTCGCGCATGCGATCAGCAGAACGAGAAACACAGAAGCTACCAAGATGAGCAGCGCCGGACGCATTCCGGCCACAGCTAGACTTTGCAGTTGAAACAGGTCGCCGCCGAAACTGCCATCCTGGGTGTAATTCTCCGGATGCTCGCGGCGCATCTGCGCGTTGATGGTCTCGATCTCCGCCTGCACCTGTGCGACTGAAGTTCCAGCTGCCAATCGCCCGATGACGAAATAACCCCGCCTGTAGCGGGCTTTCATCTCGTCATCGCTAAACGCAAGTGGCTTCCAAATCTCCGCGGGCTCGCGGAATTGGCCGCCGTTGCCGAGGTTGAAAAGCTGAAGCGGGAAATCAAAACCCGCGGGCATCACGCCGACAATGGTGAAACTTTTGCCGTCGAGAAAAAGTTTCTTCCCAATGATCTGCGGATCGCTGTTGAACCGACGCTGCCACAGTCGCGCACTAAGGATAACGACGTCGTCGCGACCGAGGGTGCATTCTTCCGGCTGAAAGAATCGGCCTTTGATCGGTGACACGCCAAGCAACGGCAGCACGCCTGCTGTGACGGTCGCGCCTGCAATTCGCTCGGGTCTGTCTTCGCCGGCGAGATTGAAACTCGTGTAACCGAACGCGCCGAGCTTTTCAAAGCTGTGCGCGCGCGTGTCGTAATCGACGAATTCAGCCGGCGAAACGGGAATCCGTTCCAGATTTTGCGATGTGAAATGCTGGAGAAGCAGGACCAATTGCTGCGGGTCTTTATAAGGCAACGGCCGAACCAGCAGCGCGTTGACCAGACTCAGCACGGCCGTAGCCGCACCAATCGCCAGCGCAAGTGTCAGCACGGCGATAAACGTGAATCCCGGCTGCTTGAGAAGTTGGCGGAACGCGAATTGAAGATCTTTGATCATGACTTTATCACTGTTCGTGCAGCGCCTGAACTGGATCGATGCGAGTCGCACGCCACGCGGGCAAAAAACATGCAGCCAAAGAAGCGATCACGATCACCACGAACGCGGACCCAAACGCCAGCGGATCGTGTGGACTGACTTTGTAGAGCAGATTGCCCATCAAACGTGTCAAAATCAGGGCGGCGATACCGCCGAGAACGATTCCTGCTGCGGTCAATTGCAGACCTCGTGAAACGACAAGCCTCAAAAGGTCTCTGGCGTTAGCGCCGAGGGCCATTCGTAATCCGAGTTCGCGCGCGCTTTGCGAAACGGAATAAGACATGACCGCATACAGACCTATGGCCGCCAGAAACAAAGCCATTGCTCCAAAGATTGCGATCAACGTCGCGGCAAGCCGCTGCGTGTAGCCTTTCCTGTCCACTTGTTCTTGCACGCGGAATGGCGCAGTAGGCGCAAGATTAGGATCGAGCGCGTGCACTTCGCGCGCGAGCGCAACCCTGATCGAGCCCGGAGTCTCGCGCGTGCGGATGAGAAGGTTATTACTTTCCAGGAAATTTTGCCGTATGGGCACGTAGAAGAATGTCCGAGGCAACTCCAGCTTGTCTTCGTAGTTCACATTCCTGGCCAGGCCGACAATCTGCAGCCAACGATTCTTAACTTTCAGCCGCTGCCCGATTGGATCCTTCCCCGGCCAATATTTAGCCGCCATGGTTTCATTGATGATCGCCACTGGCGGCGCGTTCTCGTCGTCGGTGCGTTGGAATTCGCGGCCGACTACAATTGGGATACCTAATGTTTTGAAATAGTCCTCAGCTACTTCGAGGTAGGATGAATTTAGTTGCTCATTGGGCGCGAGTTGATA
>JBKPBJ010000152.1:0-9136 GCA_046726875.1 Verrucomicrobiota bacterium | reverse complement strand
CAAGTTCGCGAGGCGTTGCCCGGCACCGATGAGATCGCAAGCAAAGCTGCCGCAGCCGCCGCAACGATCGGAAATATTTTGCTCAGATCGACACTTGGACTGGTCGGCGGCGTCGCCAGCGTTGTACTCGCCATCTTATTGCTGATCTTTGTGCTGGCCAACCCGCGCCCGCTCGTGGCTGCCTATCTGGCGCTCGTGCCCGACCGCTATCGCGAGCAGGCGCATCGTACTCTCGCGCGCATGATGCGACAGATGACTGCCTGGGCGCGCGGCGTCGCTATCAATGGCGTTATCACCGGTCTTTCGATCGGCGTGTTACTATCGTTAGTCGGTGTGCAGCCGGCGCTCATATTCGGCGTGTTCGCTTTTTTCGGTGAATTTCTCCCAAACATCGGCGCGTTCCTGGTTTCGATTCCCATTTTGCTGGTCGCGCTGAGCATGGGCGCGACAAAATTCTGGCTCGCCCTTGGCGTGATCGTGCTGGTTTATCAGGTTGAGTTGAATGTTCTCGTGCCGGGCGTGCTCGGCAAAGAAATGAGATTACACCCGGTCAACATTTTGTTTTTTACCCTGGCGACCGCCGAACTTTTCGGGCTGCTGGGAGTGTTTCTCGCCGTGCCCGCTGCGGCACTAGTGCAAATTGTGATCGACGAATTTTATTTGCGGCCCCGCAAGTTGGATGCCACCACGCTGGATCGGGAAGCTGCCCTTCTAGTGGAAGACGGGAAGTAACACGGACAGGGCGTCCATGTCAGACGCGCGCTAGGCTACGGAGAAAACATTTCTCCCGTCGGCGGTCAGATCATCGCCGCTGCAAGAGTAGTATTCGTTAGCTGTCAGTTCGACGGCCGTTATTCCACCTCTCCCCTTGGCAAGAGGAGAGGACTGCGTGCCACGCCGTATCGATGCGAAGGCGGGAGGTGAGGGGTTGGAGTTTCGCAGACGCACGAGGCGCATCGAGCAACCCTCACCCTCACCCTCTCCCTTGGGAAGGGCGAGGCGACCATTGCAACGCGTGCCAAACCAACAACTGACAATGCTCTGATACTACCGCTGCAAGTAGTTGAAGAGAAAAGTTTTGACATCGCCCCATCGATTTCGGTAAAACCGGGCTACGGAGGAGTTCATCACACCATGTCAAAGCTTAAACTGACGATAACTGCTTTTATGCTCCCTTTGGTTTTGCTGTTTGCTTCGCCCGGCGTGAGCTCGCGTGATTCAGTGATGAAAAAAAGCCACAGTTACGGCGAGAGTGGCACGCTTGAAAAAATGATTGTGGAAAACGGCAGCGTCACGATGCAACTCGATCTGAACGGATTCAATGGAAGCGGTTCTCTCGTGGCAAGGCCAGTCATGTTGCACTTCGCTGCGGCGTCCAATTCTTTTTTTCCGATTCTGGTGTTTAACGGTCTGTTGCGCGGGCTCGAACCCGGCTCGATGGGGTTGGCTTTGCAAGGGGCTTCTTCGGGCGAGGTCGACCTACCCGGCTACTATCTTCCTGCCGCGCTAAGGGCCTCTCTTAAGCGGCTCACACTTGAAAAACTTCCTTCAGGCCAGGGATTCGAGCTTGCAGTGCGCGATAGCAACACAGGATTCACTTTTTTCAATATTGAAGGACACCAGTACAATTATGATGCCGCTGCGCAGTCGTTTACTATGACGGGAGGCAGGCTGCTCCTTTCAAAGCAGTTTGCTAATGTACTTGGTATCCCATCTGACGCTGGCTCGTTGGTCGGAACAATTTCCGTCGGCGCAGCGATGCGACCGATCCAGATCGATCACCTCGTAAACGGCGAAACAAAATCGATGGTCATGCCACCCATGCAACATGCCGTCGGTCCGGGAATGCCAAACCTTGTGCCCGGCCCGGATGTTATCGTTGGAGATGTCGAGGACGTGGCGCAATTTGATGCTCCCGTCGGCACGCAGGTTGGGCTGGCCATAGGTACAGACTCCTGCAACAATGGCGACCAGCCAGTCGATTGGTTTGCGTTGCCAAGCAACGATCACCCGGTCGTGCCGCAGAACTTATATCGCATGAGCGGCGGCGCGAATAATGACGAGCGCTTTGAACAAATCGGGCAGTCATGGATGAAACATACGTTTTTTGCCTTGGAAGACTTCGTTTGCGGCAATTGCAATACGAGTGGTTGCCAAACAGGCTCGCACCTGTGCCCGGGCTGTTCCGACCCCTACACGTCGGGCCTGAATGGGGACCAGAACAGCATCGGCTCACGCGCCTGGGTCAACCCATTCACGGGCTTTTTCCCGCGAGGAGACTCGCAAACGCCTCCAAACGATCACAGCGGTCATGCTCATAACGGCGTGTCACACCGCATCCTGGTTGAGACGAGTGATCTGGTTCCGGGGGGAAATCCGGGTGCGATCTATTTCGGCGAAGCTGCCTACATCACCCCGCACGAATATATGTGGTGCCAGTCGCATCCGGGGGAATGCAACATGTTTAACAATTTCTCCCATCGTCAGTTCTCCGTTAGCGGTGGGCCCTCATTTTTTAATTTTTCACCAGTCAGTTCTACGGTGCGAATGCAACCTGCTATCCAAGCCTGGGCAGCTACAGGCGCCACAATCAATCAGATTGAGCCCGATCCGGGCAACGATGGGATCTTCTTCGTCGGTTACAAGGTAACAGGGCCAAATGCCGGAATGTGGCACTATGAGTACGCCATTTTTAACATGAACCTTGATCGCGCCGTTCAGTCCTTCGAAGTTGTTTTTCCAGGTTTTCCGCCGAATCTGAGCAATATCGGATTTCACGCGCCACCTCAGCATCCTGGATGGGCAAATGATGGAACCGAGGGCGACGCTGGATATAGCAGTACTCCCTGGACTTTCACTTTAAATGGGCCTCCGCCTTTTCCGAACTCCGCTGTGTGGAATTGCGAGACTTTTGCGCAAAATCAGAACGCCAATGCTGTGCGCTGGGGCACACTTTACAATTTTCGGTTCGATTCGACTGCGCCTCCAGCCGCCAGCACCGCTAACGTCGGTTTTTTTAAGACTGGATCGCCCGTTAGTGTTCAGATCCAGGCTCCTTTCATGTCGGACGCAACGCCGACACCGACTGCCACGGCAACAGCGACACCAACCGCCACACCAACTGCGACGCCGCGGCCTACCCCGTCCCCAAGAGTTCGTCCAACTCCTCCGCCGCGACCGTAATGCCTCGCCGTAGGAAGATTGGGTGGAACGCGTTGTCCTCAACGCGTTGGCAAAGGAATGCGGCTCTGCCGTCGAATATTTGCGCCTTCGGCAACTCATCTGGCATCGTCTTGAGGACAAGCCGATCCACCTTTGATCGCATGCACGGTGAAAATTCTGTTAAAAATCTTTTTTTGCTTCTATCGCGAGCACGTGAGAAAAATTAACACTCAATCTTCGCCAGCCTGACCCTAACCGGGAGGATCCGCCACAATGTCAAAGATAACGCTCACCGCCTTCGCCCTGCTGTCAGTTCTGTTTTTCGGAAATGGCTCGGGAAACTACGCTGCCCAGCCCAGCCAAAAAACTTCCCACGCGCTGACCGGGACGCTTCAGAGAATGATCGTCGAAAATGGAACCGTGACGATGAACGTCGATCTCAACGGATTGAACGGCAGCAATGACCTGATCACAAGACCCGTGACACTACAGTTCGCCGCAGCGACCAACTCGTTTTTTCCGATTCTCGTTTTCAACGACCAGTTGCGCGGTCCAGAACCGGGCTCGATTGCACTCGCCGCTGAAAGTCGACCGAATGCCCTTCTTCCCGCCACGCTGGCTGCATCTCTCAAACAGCTCATCGTCGAGAAACTTTCGCCCGCCGCAGCGTTCGATCTTGCTGTACGCGACGCGAAGACCGGGCTCACGTTTTTCAATGTCGAAGGACACCAATATGACTACGACGCTCATGCACAGTCGTTGAACATCGACGGCGGACGGCTTTTGATCTCAAATGAGTTTGCCAAGGTGCTGGGCCGGCCAGCGGACGCCGGTGCGAATGTTGGCAAGATCTCAATCGGCGCGGCGATGCAACCGATCGAGATCAGGCAATTGGTTAACGGTCGAACAAAATCGGTAGTGATGCCCCCGTTAAACGGGGCAGCCGGTGAAACGCCCCAGCTGGCGCCCGGTCCCGATGTGATCGTTGGAGAACTGCCGCAGGTGCAGCAGTTCGGAAACGATACTATAAATCATTTTGTCGGGCTGGGCGTGGCAACGACTTCCTGCAATAACGGTGCCGAGCCGCTCCACTGGTTCGCATTGCCACAGACCGATCATCCGGTGATTCCGCAAAATCTCTATCGCATGAGCGGCGGCGCCAATAACGACGAGCGCTTCGAACAAATCGGCCAGTCATGGTTGAAACATGCGTTCCTGGCGTTAGAAAACAACGCCTGCAACCTTGGCTGTGACACCAACGGTTGTACCACCGGTTCCAATCTCTGCCCCGGTTGCTCCGATCCGTACTCGGCTAGCTTAAATGCGGGCCAGAATGGGATCGGCTCACGCGCATGGGTGAATCCATTTACGGGAGCGTATCCATCCACCGCAAATAATCACAATGGCCACAGCCACACTGGCACATCGCACCGGGTCACGGTAGCGAGCAGCGATCTGGACCCGGCGCAGAATCCGAGCGCGACCTACTTTGCCGAAGCTCAATATGTTACGCCACACGAATACGCATGGTGCCAGCAGCATCCCGGGGAATGCAACATGTATAACGACGCATCCTACCGCCAGTTCGCCGTAAGTGGCAGCGGGGACAACTACTCATTTTCCGCTGTCGGTTCGACCGTGCGGATGCGGCCTGCCATCGTGGCCTGGTTGGACACGGGCGCCGGTTTGAGCCAGCTGGAGCCCGATCCGGGAAACGATGGCATTTCATTCTTGGGCTACAAAGTGACCAATCCAAGTCCCGGCGTCTGGCACTACGAATACGCTCTGTACAACGAGAACCTGGATCGTGCCATTCAATCATTCAGCGTGCCACTGGGGTTTGGATCGAACATTAGTAACATCGGCTTTCACGCGCCGCCTCAGGAACCCGGTTGGGCAAACGACGGCACGTTAAGCAACCTCGGTTACAGTAGCACGCCGTGGGATGTTACTCAGACGGCCGATTCGATAACTTGGAATACGGAAACCTTTGCGCAGAACCAGAATGCGAACGCGATTCGCTGGGGCACATTGTATAATTTCCGCTTTGACGCCGATCAACCGCCGCAAGCAGCCAACGCAACGGTCGGCTTCTTTAAGACAGGTTCGCCGATGATGGTGGCAATCCAGGCACCTGCTGGAGGCGCCACTCCTACTCCGACGCCAACCCCGAGTCCGACGCCAACAGCGACAGCTACACCTACCGTAACACCAACTGCCACTCCGCGGCCTACTCCAACTCCAAGATCTAGTCCACCGCCCAGACCTCGCCCCACTCCTCCGCCTCGTCCGTGAAGCTCGAGTGATCAACGAGAAGTGATTAGTGGCTTGGCTGCCGCGCCGTAGCGTCTCGAAGCCGCTGTTGATCCGAGCTGCACGATTGATTGGGGAGCGCACGCGCCTCGCGTGCTGGCGATCGCGCCCTCGCGATCGCGGACTTTTTCTGGAAATATCCATGGCGTAACGACGCAGCAGCGTTTCGGCGAGGGCGCGTGCGCTCCCCAGAGAAACCCCGCGTAGGAAATCTGGCGCTCTGCGGTGGGACAATCCATCTTCACGTGGCATTTCACACCGGAAAGCATGTCTCAAAAATCTTCTTTGCTAATGGCTTGAAGACGTGAGAAAAAGCTCGCGTCGTTGAGGTTACCCGCTTATCGCAATCAGAGGAATTTTCTCAATGCAAAAAGTAATCCTTCCCGCTTTTGCTTTGCTACTACTTCTGTTTCTCGGGAATAGCTCGGGAAACTATGCTGCACAATCGACGGGGCATGCTGTGGCGTCCGCTGTCCCCGCCAGACAGGATCCACAGCAAAGCTTCGCAGAAACGAACGGGCTGGGGACAGCGCACACGACAGACCGGACGGGCACTCTTCAAAAGATGATCGTCGAAAACGGAAGCGTCACGCTAAGGCTCGAAGTCAGCCGGTTGAATGGAATCAGTTCCACTGCGCAAAGTGCCGTCACATTGCAATTCACCATCGCGGCGAATTCTTTTTTCAGCATTCTTGTGTTTAACGATCTCCTGCGCGGCCCGGAGCCGGGCTCGATGGCGCTGGTCCCACAAAACTCGGCGCCGGGTCTTCCTTTAGCGCTAAGCGCTTCCGTCAGACAACTCATGCTCGAAAAGCTTTCTGCCGACGCAGCCTTCGATCTTGCGGTGCGCGACAGCAAAACGGGATTCACGTTCTTCAACATCGAAGGACACCAGTACGATTACGAAGCCAACGCGCAGTTGCTCAGCATTAGAGGCGGACGGCTGTTGGTCTCCAAAGAATTCGCCGAATCGCTTGGCCGCCCGTCAGAAGTCGGCACAGCGGTCGGCCAAATCTCCATCGGCGCGGCAATGCAAACAATCGAGATCGCGCAGTTGGTTAAGGGCGAACTCAAATCGATAGTCATACCGCCCCTGCGCAGCACAGCCGCTCCCGAAGCGCCTGCTCTGGTGCCCGGACCCGATGTCATCGTTGGGGTGCTGCCGGAAATGGCGCAGTACGGAAGTAATGGGAACTTCGTCGGCCTGGGAATTGGAACCACCTCCTGTAACAATGGCGACCAGGCGCTGAATTGGTTTCAATTACCGAATACCGATCACCCCGTCATTCCACAAAATTTTTATAGGATGAGCGGCGGCGCTAACAACAACGACCGCTTTGAACAAATCGGCCAATCCTGGCTCAAACACGCCTTTGCGGCGTTACAAGGAAACGCGTGCAACTTTGGCTGCACGCCGGGCTGCAGTGGCTCACAGCTATGCCCCGGATGCTCGGATCCTTATGGCTCCAGCTTAAATGCGGGCCAAACCGGGCTCGGTTCACGCGCATGGGTAAATCCTTTCACAGGATCTTACCCATCGACCGCAAACAATCACAGCGGCCACAGTCACACTGGCACATCGCACCGGGTGACAGTGGCAATGAGCGACCTCGATCCAACCCAAAATCCAGGTGCAACCTATTTCGGCGAAGCTCAATATGTTACCCCTCACGAATATGCATGGTGCCAGTCGCATCCGGGTCAGTGTAACATGTACAACAACGCTTCCTATCGCCAGTTTAGTGTCAGCGGCGGCCCGACCAACTTCACATTTGCGGGTGTTGGTTCCACGGTCCGGATGCAGCCTGCGATTATGGCTTGGGCAGGTACGGGCGCCACGGTGAACCAGCTCGAACCTGCTCCGGGTACGGATGGCATCTGGTTTATGGGTTATAAGGTGACCAATCCAGGTCCGGGAGTCTGGCACTATGAGTACGCCTTGTATAACGAGAACCTCGACCGCTGCATTCAGTCGTTCAGTGCGCCTTTAGCCCCCGGAGTGAACATCAGCAATATCGGCTTCCACGCCCCGCCCCAGGAGCCTGGTTGGGCAAATGACGGCACGCAAAACAACCAGGGCTACGGCAGCACACCATGGGCTGTAACTCAAGCGAGTGATTCCATAACCTGGAACAGTGAAACGTTTGCGCAGAATCAGAACGCCAACGCTATTCGCTGGGGCACGCTGTATAATTTCCGGTTCGACGCCGATCAACCGCCGCAGAATGCCGATGCGACAGTCGGTTTTTTTAAGACGGGCTTGCCTATGATGGTGGCGATACAGGCGCCAAGGGGGGGCGGCAGCCCAAGTCCCACACCTACAGCCAGTCCGACGCCAACTGCAACTGCCACGGCTAGTCCAACCCCTACGGCTACGGCGACTGCAACAGCGACATTCACGCCTACACCCACGCCTACGCCGACACCAACGGCGTTACCTTGCCAATATACGATAACTCAGATAGGCGAAAGCATCGTATCGGGCATGACCGACACCGGCAACCATGGGGACGATGTAACCACGACGATCTCATTGCCATTCCCCGTGCAAATATGCGACCAGATCTTCACGCAGGTGATATTGGACTCCAACGGCAAGGCGCACTTCCCCACTGGGACCAGCACCTTCACCAACAGCTGCCTGCCCAGTCCAAGTATCACCGCATACACCATCTTCCCTTATTGGGATGATCTGCGCACGGATAATCTAGGCTGGGCTGGCTGCACGCCTTACCCCGGCGGAGCTTGCGGTATTTACACCTCCGTGTCCGGCACTGCGCCCAATCGTATCTTCAACATCGAATGGCGCGCGGTCTATTTTGCTAACACTGCCTTGCAGGCCAATTTCGAACTGCGCTTGTACGAAGCACAGACGCCGTTCGACATAATCTACGGCGCCGTCGGCAACGGCAACACCAGCGCCACGGCCGGAGTGCAACTGAACCAGACCACGTTCACCCAATACTTCTGCAACGGCTCGGGCGGTGCAGCTACCGGCGGGCAAAGGTACGGTGGAGCGGGGACACCTACGCCGACGCCTACAGCAACGGCTACGGCCACAGCGACTGCTACGTTCACGCCTACACCAACGCCAACGTCAACAGCTATCGTTACTCCTACTGCGACAGCCACAGCCACACCAACCCCAACCGCTACAGCTACGCCGACGTCGACCGCGACACCAACATCTACTCCACGCCCGACTCCCACACCGAGGTCTAGCCCGGCACCGCGTCCCCGTCCAACTCCTCCGCCACGCCCGTAATCCTTGGCGATAAACCAAGTGGAACTCGTTGTCCCTGGCCGCCGTAGCCGTGGCGGAGGCGGCTCAACGCGTTGGTAAAATCTCCTGTCGCTCTCTGCTGTAGAGGCAGCCGTGTCGGCTGAACACGATGACATCGCAGGCGGCACGCCTGCCACTACAGGTTCAGGACGATATGGAGATTGGCTGGCAGCGTGCGACTCCCTACAACGAGAGCGCCCACCGCGAAAAAGTTCGACAAAAATCTTTGCTTACACCGTGAGCACGTGAGAAAACTTATGTCTTTCAACCGGTAGCCGCTTCACCACGAAAGGAATCCGCCTATGTTAAAAATAACCCGTACTGGTTTCGCCCTGCTGCTACTGCTTCTTCTGGGGAATAGCTCAGGAAATTACGCTG
>JBKPBJ010000151.1:0-5700 GCA_046726875.1 Verrucomicrobiota bacterium | reverse complement strand
GGGAGTCCCACGCTACAACGCACAAGGAGAGTTTGTCGGTTACATCGGTTCGTGCGTGGACGTCACCAAATTGCTGAGACAGCAAAAAGCATTGAGCCAATTCGAGGAACGTGTCGCGCTCGCTGCCGAAGCCGCGCATCTGGGTGTTTGGGAATTTGATACCGCCACGGAGCGAATCTGGATTTCAGACAAAGTTCGTCAGCTCTTCCAATTCCCACCAGACGATGAGATCACCTACAGTGAATTTCAGAAACGTGTGCATCCGGATGATCGAGCGGCGCGCGACCGGATCATGCGGCGAGCGATACGCACTCACGGCAGCTACGAAACGGAGTACCGCATCGTGCTGCCTGATGGAACGATCCGCTGGATCGGGGGAAGGGCTCGGTGTGTTGGCGATGGTACAGGCAACCCAACACGGCTTCTTGGTGTGTCAATGGACATTACGGAACGGAAGCAGGCAGAGGAACTTTTTCACCTCGCGACGGAGGCTTCGCCGAGCGGCACGGTCCTTATCAATCATGAAGGCCGCATCGTGCTGGTAAATGCGCATGCCGAACGACTGTTCGGCTACGCGCGTGACGAACTCATTGGCAAAGAAATTGAAGTTCTTGTCCCGGAGCGTTTCGCAAAAGCGCATCCTGGTGACCGCACCCACTTCTTCGCTCGGCCGGAAGCGCGGGCAATGGGCGCAGGCCGGGAATTATTCGCTCGGCGCAAAGACGGCAGCGAGTTTCCAGTCGAAATTGGTTTGAATCCGATTCAGACACCGCGCGGGCTTGTTGTACTGGCGAACATTGTGGACATTTCAGCGCGCCTGGCAGCCGAAGAGGTAGCCCGGCGAAGTCGGGAGCAGGTCGAACTTCTAAGCCGGGTCAGCTTGCTTGGTGAGATGACTGCCTCTCTCGCGCACGAATTAAATCAACCGCTGTCGGCGATAGTGAACAACGCCACCGCCGCAATGCAATACCTCGAACAGGGCAGGCTCGATCCCGAAAAACTACGGGATATTCTTACTGATGTCGCCGGAGATGGCCGCCGCGCCTATGACATTATGCATAACGTGCGAAGTGCGATTAAAAAGGGCAGCGCGATTCGCGGCCGGATAAATCTGAATGACGTGGTGAAAGCCGTCACGCATATGGTCCAGCCGGACGCTGCTTCACAGTTCTGCAAGATGGAAATGCACCTCGCGCGAGATCTGCCGGCCATCGAAGGCGATCCCACCCAGATTCAGCAGGTGCTGATTAATCTTGTGCAGAATGCTATCGAAGCGATGCATAACACGCCGCTGGGCCGCCGGACCGTGGAGATTGCCACGAATTACAACGGCGACAGAACAATCTCCGGTGTCGTGCGCGACTATGGCACTGGGATTTCGGAGGCAACCCGTGACCGGCTTTTTGAGCAATTCTTCACCACGAAGGAAGAAGGCCTCGGAATGGGACTTGCCATCGTGCGCTCGATTATCAAGGCACATGGCGGAAGCATTGCAGCCGAAAATGCGGAGGGAGGCGGAGCGCGTTTTCATTTTCGTCTGCGGGTGAAGGAGGACATGCCAAAATGATGACTTCAACTGCAATGGTGTTCGTGATCGATGACGATGCGTCAATGCGAAAAAGTTTGGACCGGTTATTAGATGCGGCCTGCTACAAAGTCGAACTCTTCGCGTCAGCTTCCGAGTTTCTCACACGTTCACCGCATCCCGGACCTTCGTGCGTGGTGGTTGATGTGCAGATGCCTGAGCTGAACGGGATCGATTTTCAGAAAGCCCTGATCGAAGGCGGCCGCGAAGAACAGCTTGTCTTTATAACCGGCCACGGCGACATCCCAATGTGCGCCCAGGCAATGAAGGCTGGTGCCGTCGACTTTCTCCCAAAGCCTTTCAAACCTAAACAATTGCTGGAAAGCGTCGAACGCGCTCTCGCTCGCTCGGCACAACAGCGCCGCCGCGCCTCGGAGAAGAATCACGCGCGCGCGCTACTTGGACGGCTAACGCGACGTGAGTACGAGGTCATGCAACTGGTGGCCACGGGACTGCTCAACAAACAAGTCGGCGGTGAGCTGGGGATGGCCGAAAAAACCGTCAAGACTCATCGCGCGCATGTGATGCAGAAGCTCGGGATAACTTCGGTAGCTGAGCTCATGGGTGTCCTGCAAAAAGCTGAAGAGCCTCCGATAGTTAGACCTAGGACTAAGGTCTGATTGCGTTCCGCTGATCTGACACGCTAAAGTGGTAGCGTGCCTACCGTTTCGCCTGTTGTTTGCCTTGTTGATGATGATCCATCAGTTAGGAAATCCGTTACCCGATTGCTCGAATCCTCCGGTTTTAAGGTCGAGGCGTTTAGCGAACCGGAAGCATTTCTTGGACATTTGACGGCGCATTCCGTGCCTGTGGCAGTCTTGGACATTTGGATGGATAAGATCACCGGAATGGTATTACTCGCCCATCTGTGTGCGAGATCACCTAAGACTCGCGTAATCTTCATCACTGGCCGCGAAGATCATGCTGCTGAGACGACGGTGAAGCAGGCCGGCGCGTTTGCTTTTTTCCTTAAACCTTTTGACAACAAGCGATTCTTGGCCGCCGTGCGAGATGCGTTTAACCACACCTCTTCAAATGAAGGAGGGAGGGACGTAACTCAAATCCGAGCGAACGAATGTTTCACCACTCGCTAACATCCGCCGCTGTCATTTCATGCCAGATCGATAAAGGTATGTCGCTACCCAAAATCGGGACTGGGATTACATGTGCGGCGAGTGATGAAATGAGACCATTTAGGCATCAGCACACGATTCCTGAGCGTGTCCGAATCCATCCTCGCGGATCTGCAATCATAACTACACGGGTTGTCCACATTCACGAAGTGGGGCAACAAACATGATCGGCCTTAGCAAAGAAGCTCTATCGGTGTATCTGCTGGATGATGACTCCTCGGTCCTGAAAGCCACGAGCCGCCTTCTCGATTCGGTGGGTTGGAAGGTCGAAGCTTTTACCGATCCAATTGCATTCTTGGACCATGCCGCAACGCATTGTCCCAAGCTCGCAGTGATCGACATCCTTATGCCGGATATGAACGGGCTGGAGGTGCAAACGCGTTTGCGACATGTCTCACCTTCAACGCGTGTGATTGTGTTGACCGCAAAAGATGATCCGTCAGTGCGCCGAACAGCGATGAATGCAGGCGCTTCCGCTTTCTTCATCAAAGGCGTCGACAGCGCCGAGTTTCTCGCCGGAGTCAAGGCGGCAGCAGGTTCCAGGAATTAAAGCTTTCACCGTCGGCAAGGACATTCTCGGTGAATTTCCTACCTCCAAAGCCCTAAGACTAAAGTCCTATAGACGAAAATGGCGCCGCCGTCGAATGATGGCTGCGAATCAAAAGCCTTAAACAATAAATTGACACGACCACCCTTTATCCGTTATCACGCCTATCGTTATGAAAAAGTTAGCTCTTCTTTCAATAGCAATCCTGATTGGATTCCTCACCGCTCCGTTGCAAGCCGGAACCGAAGTCTACAAGCAGGTCGCCCCGCCGCCCCCGCCAATGTATGGACTCGGCTTTTACGGTGCGATCGACTTGGGAGCAAATATCTACCAGAACCGCGGTGGGGACCGAACTTTTACGCAAGATAATCCGAATCTACCTGGCTTCGGAGACACTCTCACTGTCGATCCCAAAAATGACGTCGGTTTCTTCGGCGGCATCAAACTCGGTTACGTCTTTGGCACTGGCGTAGTTCGCCCGACTGTTGAAGGGGACTTCTATTACAACGGCTTTCGAGGTGGCGCCAACTTCACCCTGCGGGATATCGATAATGTAGTTCTAGCACAGCGCGACGTGACCACTTGGATCAATACGGGCGCGTTCATGTTCAACTTCATCTTGCGGTTCGCACCTGGAAACCAAAGATTTCAACCGTATGCCGGCGCCGGGGTCGGTGTTTACTATGCTGAATCTGCGGGCACCGAGGTCACAAACCCCAATACCGGCACTGTCACCGTCAACACTGGCGGGGGGCGAAGTCATGCAGACCTGGCGTGGCAGATTATTGCCGGCTCAGACTACTATTGGACCCCGAAGTTCAGCACCTTTATTGAATACAAGTTCCTCCAGTATACAAGCACTCAGATCAATACCCGCCAAAATCGCCAGCTGAACCAGCAGTTACTCGGCGCAGGTGTCCGGTTCCACTTCTAGACGTAACAGCAAATTTCTCGGATTGATTAAGTGAATCGGCCTCCTTTGATCAGGAGGCCGATTTTTTTAAATAGCAAATCGTTAGCGCTGCACAGCTATAGCCCCAAAGTCCTATAGACGCATCGCACCAGCCACCGCATGATTGCACTCAAATCAGCGCCAACGAACAGGACTAAGAAGACTGAAAACCAGTGAGACATATCCGACTAATGGACAATTTATTTTTCTCGGATTTGGCCGTCTCGGACAATAGAATCGGGTCATGAGAACAAGATTTTCTCTTTTCACTGGGGCGCTGTTAACCGCCGTCGGCAGTGTCGGGGCAGGCTCGATGGAACTCGCGCCGAAGGAAACGGCGCCGCCCACAATTACACAGAGCGAACCGTGGCAGTTTACAATTGCAGCACCGGGTTGGCTGGCGAGCATGAATGGGACAATCGGGGTCCGCGGGGTCAATGCAGATATTGATGTCCCTGTCACGGAAGTTCTGCAGCACCTCGACATGATTTTCGCGGCGCGGGCGGAGGCGCAAAAAGGTCCGTTCGGAATATTCGGTGAAGTGATTTACATAGGTCTTTCCGATAACACACAGATAAACGGGCTCATCAACAACATCCACGAACAAGTGGACCTAACGTTGGTTGACGGCGCGTTGAGTTGGTGGCTCTTCAACCAGCCACGCTGGTCGCTCGATTTCGCAGCCGGCACACACTACACCAACGTATACGAACAGCTGGAACTACATTCGGACCCGATCTTGATTCAGCAGGCGAGCCAACGATTCGTCAACGATATCGCCGACGATTTGCGTGACCGCCTGAACCAAGACATTTCTAAAAGCGAATTTCTTGAAATCCTCAAAAGCACGATCAAAGAAAACATTACCAGCCGGATCGGCGATAGGTTGAAAGACCACGAACGTCATCCAAACATTCCCATCGGTCCGTTGGCTGGACGCATTCGACAAGAAATCGCCCAACGGGTTGAGCATTTTATCCAGGAGAAGGGAGCCGCCTTGCGGGCAAGAATAGATGCGCTCGTGGAGAGGGGCCTCGACCGCCGGACCGCTGTCGACAGAGTAGTTAATGAGGCAAAGGCGGGGATCGCGAAGCAGCTTGCAGTTCGCCTGAACAAAAGCCTGAGCCAAACTTTGGCGCGAGACGATTACTGGTTCGATCCCTACGTCGGATTGCGCGCCCGTTACAATTTTAACAAGACGTACTACACTGCCGTACGTGGCGAGATTGGAGGGTTCGGAGTTGGTGCCGACTTAATGTGGGAAGTCGAGACCGTGGTTGGTATTAACCTAACGCGTTCCATCTTTACTGAGATTGGTTATCGAGCACTCAGCGCTGACTTCGAGGACAACAACTTCAAGTTCGACGTCACAACACACGGCCCGCAAATCACAACGGGAATCACCTTCTGAAGCATTCGTTAGGAACTTATTATCAACATCCAACCCTGTAAAAACCAATCAGAAACCTAGAAACCATGAAAA
>JBKPBJ010000150.1:0-1990 GCA_046726875.1 Verrucomicrobiota bacterium | reverse complement strand
GGCCGTGAGGGACTCAACACGCCCACGGGGAATTTTAAGATTATCCAAAAGGACAAGGACCACGTCTCCAGTTTATTCGGAGATTATGTGGACTCGTCTGGCAAGGTGGTTGTCGCCAACATCGACGTGAAAAAGGATCCGAAGCCGCCGGGCACGCACTTCCAAGGCACGCCGATGCCCTACTTTATGCGCATCGTGTCGGGGACAGGCTTGCACGCCGGTTATTTGCCTGGGTATCCGGCGTCGCACGGCTGCATCCGGATGCCTGAATTCATGGCGGAAGATTTCTTCAGATCCGTCTCAGTCGGAACGCCGGTCACCATTACGCACTAATTCCTGAGCAGGCTGGCGTCTGACACAGACGCCCTACAACAGACGTCTGTTCGTCGTATGAGAAGTCTGATGTTGATCGAAACATCTGCTTTTTTTCGGCGTTGTATCTACGCTTGCAGAAAATTCCTGCACGCGTCATTCTGATGATCCCGCGAGAGGAATATGATCGTAATCACGCAACCGAACGCCACTGAGGAACAGATTCAGCGGATCGTCACGCGTGTTCGGGAATTCGGCCTTGAAGCGCAGATTAGCCGCGGCGCATCGCGCGTGATTATCGGCGTCATCGGACCGGAAGCGCTGCTTCGCGAGAAGCCCATTGCCGCGATGCCTGGAGTCGAAGCTATCGTCCCCGTGCTGAAACCGTACAAGCTTGCGGCACGCGATTCGCGCGGCGCTTCCTCCGTAGCGATTGGCGAAGTTCGTTTGGGCGAACACGAGGACGTCGTCCTGATTTGCGGACCATGCTCGGTTGAAAGCAAAGAGCAGATTCTGTCCATCGCAACCATCGTGAAAGAATCCGGCGCAAAAATTCTGCGCGGCGGCGCATTTAAACCGCGCACGTCGCCTTACAGCTTTCAGGGATTACGCGAAGAGGGACTTCGGTTTCTCGCCGAAGCGCGCGCGAAAACGGGTCTGCCAGTGGTGACCGAAGTCATGGACCCGCGCGATCTACCGGTGATCGAAAAATACGCCGATTGCCTCCAGGTCGGCACACGCAACATGCACAATTTTTCCCTTTTGAAAGAAGTCGGCCGCAGCAGACTTCCCGTGCTGTTGAAGCGCGGATTCAGCGCCACAATTTATGATTTGATTATGAGCGCGGAATACATCCTGAACGAGGGCAACTCCAACGTTGTCCTGTGCGAGCGCGGCATCCGCACGTTCGACAACGCTGCGCGTTACACGCTGGATTTGAGCGCCGTTCCCATTTTGAAATCGAAAACGCATTTGCCGGTCATCGTCGACCCGACGCACGCGCTGGGGCTACGCGAGTTCGTGCCGCAGATGTCTCTCGCCGCGGTCGCTGCAGGCGCGGACGCGCTGATGATCGAGGTGCACGATTCACCGGAACAGGCCAAGAGCGATGGTAACCAGGCGCTCACCCCGGAAATTTTTGCTGAACTGGTTCCGCGGCTGCGCGCTGTCGCCGCAGCGATCGGCCGAACACTGTAGCCGCTTCGCTGTGCGAAGCGTGGAACGACGCGTTTACAACCCACACACGGGCGCATCTCATAGAGACGCGGCTACAATTCCGGCTGATTTGGCGTAAAGTTTGCGGTGGAAAAATCCGCGGAACTTTTGGAGCGCGTCGCTGCGAGCGAATCAATCGCGCGCAAAGTCGATGCAATTCAACAGGCTCAATGGCCCGTTCGATTTTCCCATGTAATCCAGCCGGCGCAGCCGTTTCTGGCGGCGGTAATCGCGTACGCGGCTCATCGGCGTCACCTCGACAAATGGCAGACTGCTAGTTCCACAATTTGGATCCTCTGCCCCAGCGTTCATTCTCAGGAAGTTTTTTACGAAAGCTTGCTCAACTGGCAGCCAGATGCGCTGTTCCTGCCAGAAGCAGAGCTGACCGGAATCGAAAATGTTTTGCCCGATCCGGAAATCGCAGCGGAACGGCTGGCGTTGTTTTTGCAAATCGACCGCGACC
>JBKPBJ010000149.1:0-8620 GCA_046726875.1 Verrucomicrobiota bacterium | reverse complement strand
CAAGCAGGCGGCGCAGTGGGTCGAAGAGTATCGAAAATTCTGGGAAGGCTCGCTCGATCGACTCGCCGCGTATTTAGAAAAGGAGAACCGGCCATTGGAAAAAAGGAAAACGAAGTAAAGGAAAAGCGACATGTGTCCCGCGTGCATCGCTAATATTACGCTCATGGCCGTCGGCGCGACGTCTGGCGGAGGAGTGGGCGCGTTCGTGTTCGGCAAGTTTTACAGAAGCAATAAACAAACAAAGACAGAGGACAGCCAAAATGAAAATCAAAGAAGTCAAAAAGAAAAAAGCCCAGGTGAATTCCCACAGAATCGTGTCACCGAAGGAGTGGGAAACTGCGCGCCAGCAGCTGCTTGTGAAGGAGAAGGAGTTGACCCGCGCTCGTGACGCGCTCGCCGCCGAGCGTCGGCGGATGCCGTGGATGGCGGTGGAGAAAAAGTACGAGTTCGACGGACCCAACGGAAAGGCGAGCTTGCTCGACCTGTTCGATGGGCGCCGTCAGTTGATTGTTTACCGCGCTTTCTTTGAGCCGGGCGTGGTCGGCTGGCCTGAACATGCATGCGTCGGGTGCTCCATGGTGGCCGACCAGGTCGCTCACCCTGCTCACCTGAACGCCCGCGATACCACACTCGCGTTCGCCTCTCGCGCGCCGCAGACGGATATCGAGCGCCTAAAGGCACGAATGGGCTGGCAGTTCATTACTTGGTACACGATCACGGACGGCTTCGACAAGGACTTTGGCGTCGATGAGTGGCACGGCACGAACGCGTTCATACGCGACGGCGACCGCGTATTCCACACGTACTTTATCAACAATCGAGGGGACGAGCAGATGGGGAACACATGGAACTACCTCGACATCACTGCCCTGGGGCGTCAAGAGGAGTGGGAGAACTCGCCGGCGGGCTACCCCCAAACGTCGCCGTACGAGTGGTGGAATTGGCACGACGAGTACGGCAACGAAAAAGCCTCCACCAAGGTCCTCGAACAGGTCCGCCGGGGCCGCGCAGCCGGGCAAGCGGACGGCGACACAAAAACGGAGCGAAAAGAAAGGATTAGGAATGCCTCGCGTTAACCACTTCGAGATTTACACCGAGAATCCGGAAGCAGTCCGTCCGTTTTATGAAGATGTTTTCGGCTGGAAGTTCAGCAAGTTTGAAGGCGGTTCGCTTGAGTATTGGCTGATCACGACTGGCGAGGATAAAGATCCGGGGATCAACGGCGGCATGGCTCGTCCGCGCGAACGGCAAAGTCCCGGCACGATCAATACCGTCGCGGTCAAGTCGTTAGACCAAACGATCAAGAAGATCGAGCAAAGCGGGGGAAAAATTTGCGTGCCGAAAATGTCGATCCCAAAGATTGGCTGGCTCGCTTACGCGGAGGATCCGGCCGGTAACGTGTTTGGAATCATCGAACCCGATATAGAGGCGAAATAAAAAACATGACAACAGAAATCAAATCAGAAGAGGCAGTAATCATTGAGCGAACGCTGTCCGCTCCAGTCGCGAAAGTTTGGAAAGCACTAACCGATGTCGATCAAATGCGGCAGTGGTATTTCGATCTGAAGGACTTCAAACCCGAAGTCGGCTTCGAATTCGAGTTCGTGGTCGAACATGAAGGCAACTCTTACCATCATCTTTGCCGCGTCACCGAGGTCATTCCGCAAAAGAAGATCGCTTATACCTGGCGATACAAAGGCGAACCGGGAAATTCGCTCGTCACGTTTGAACTGTTCCCGGAGGACAACAAGACGTGGCTGAAGCTAACGCACAGTGGAATCGAAACGTTTCCGAGAACGCCGGCGTATGCGCGGAAGAATTTTGAAGCCGGATGGACGGCTATTATTGGCTCCGAGCTCAAGCAATTCGTAGAAAAGCCGAGGAAAACAAAATCATGACCACGAAAGGAGGCGATAAGACATCGCTTCAAATTAAACGATTCTTCAAGGCGGCGCCCGATCGCGTTTACGCAGCGTGGACCGATCCGGTCCAATTAAAAGAATGGTGGGGACCTGAAGGGGTTCGTACCCGGAATCTCATTGCCGACGTTCGTGTCGGCGGAAAATATCGCTGGGATCTTACGAGCCCGGATGGGGAGGAAATGAGCGCGTTCGGCGAATACCGGGAGCTGATTCCGGGAAAAAGGATTGTTTTCACTTGGAAGTGGGATGACGATGAAGCATGGGAGAATCGCACCAGTTTGGTGACAGTGGAATTTTCCGATTGCCACGGTGGCACGGAACTGCTCTTCAATCACGAGCAATTGCCAAGTGAAGAATCGCGCGATCGTCACAAGGAAGGCTGGAATAGTATTCTTGATCGACTTGAACAGTTTGTACGTTAGGGCGCTTCTGTGAACCCCGAAAGCATTCGGGGCTGACACAGACGCCCCCACAGTTTGTTACGCAACGATCAACAAAACAAAGGAGGAGGAAATGAGTACCGAAGAAGTAGCCAAAAAAGTCGTGGAACTAACTCAAAAACAAGCGTGGTATGAAGCACTCGACACGCTTTACGACGACGACGTTGTGAGTGTGGAAGCATCTGGCATGGGAGGCGGTTCGCCGGAGACGCGCGGGAAGCAAGGCGTGCGCGGCAAGATCGATTGGTGGGTCAATGCGATGCAAGTCCACAGCTTCGACGCCAAGGGACCATTCGTTGCCCACGATCGATTCGTCGTCCAATTTGACGCTGACGTTACGGACAAAAAATCGAAAGAGCGCAGCCAGTTGTCGGAAGTCGGCGTTTACACCGTGAAGAACGGCAAGATCGTGCGGGAAGAATTTTTGCGGCGGGTCGAATAACCTTCACGAGCCGGGCGCGCCGGATTGGTTTCGGAGTACTCTAGAAATGGTCTCCGTATCCGTGATCAAGGCATCGCCCGTAAACTTCAAACTTTCCATCGACCGCTTCGCGGCTTCTTCGTCGCCGGCGCCGCAAGCATCGGTAACGATCACGGGAATGTACCCCAAGTCCGCGCCGTGACGCGCGGTTGGCTCTATCCCGATTTCCATCGCAACGCCGACGACGAGGAACGCGTTGATTCCACAGTCGCGCAACGCGAAGTCGAGCCACGTGCCTTCGAAGGCAGACATGGCCAGTTTGTCGAAGACGCCTTCGCTGGGCTGCGGTTGCAATTCGGGCGCGATCTGAAACCCTGGCGAATCGCGCAAAAACCACGGGGTTACTTGTTCAGGCGAATCAACGCGTTGCCACGTCATTGCCATTCGATACTGAAACATTCCCATCAGTTCTTTTGGTAGAGAAAGATGCCGCGAAAAGAACACGCGTACTCCAGCCCCGCGAGCAGCGCCAAGCACTTTGAGAACTTGCTGCGTGATCTGCTCCGGGTTTTTGATCTGACTCAAAATTCCAACCTGCATATCGTAAACGAGCAACGCGATCCGATGGGGGTCGCAGACCTCTTCGAGTGTTTGCGGGATCCTAACGTCGTAGGCACTTCTCATGTGCGCGAAATGTCTCAATCAGGCTTCGGCGAAACGAAATGTGTCTGAGCCAGGCTCCTCAGGGTATTTCGAAAATCTCGACCTGCTTGGCGATGCCGCGGAGTGAGCGTTTCTCCCGGGTCGGGGCGATGCCGTTTGATTGCAACAGCTTCGAGGCTTCGCTGTCAGTAACGACCCGTCTGGTCGCAAAAATGGAGCGCGACGTCGCGAGCCCTTGGACGCGAGATGCGATGTTTACAGTCCGTCCGAAGTAATCCTGCCTGTCATTTAGCGAAACCGCCAGACAAGGGCCCTCGTGGATTCCGATCTTAAGCAGCAAGTCCTCTTTCAAGTCTTTCAGTGCTTCTCGCATCTTCAGCGCAGCTGCCATCGCGCGGTCTGGCGTCGGGAACGTCGCCATTACGGCGTCGCCGATTGTCTTTACCACGGCGCCCCTTTCCGCCACCACGATTTCATTTAGGAGCCGGAAGTGAGCGCGCACCAAATCGTAGGCCGCCAGATCTCCGACTCGTTCGTAGAGTTCTGTTGAACCTTTGAGGTCAGTAAACAGAAAGGTCAGGCTCGTAATCTTCAGCCTTTGATCCACGTCGAGTGCATCGGTGCGATGAATATCGCGGAATGTTTGGTTGGTTAGAAGACGTTTCGCAGTCAAGAAAGGGCGCCGCTTGTTAACGAGTTCGTGAACCTTGTCACTAACGACCCAAATACCGGGCAGCGTGCGGACAGTTGAACGGTTCTCCAACGTCAGCTTCAGAGGGCCGGGTTGTATCTGAACGTCCGCCTCCGGTGCCTGATCGCTGGTCATAACGAAGGAGAGCGATTGGCTTGCACGCGCGGGCTCGCCCTTCACCTCGAGATGTTGCGACATGTGAAGGACCGGATCGAACATGTCCACCTCGCCTTCAGGCAACTGGAGCGAAAGCACCACCTTTTCGCCAGGTGAAAGCTCGCGGCTATCGAGAGTCGTTTCCTTGACCCATTTCGCGAATGTCTCATCATCGGGCAAATCGACGCCAGAACTCCAAAAGATCTGTCTATAGTATTCGATCCAAGGTAGCGTCTCGGGATCGTGCGCCGCGATTCTCCGCACCCGCGGGCTGATGGTGAACGTAACCTCGACGATTTCGTCAAGCGTCGGTTCATACCCACGAGCGCAAAGGACGCATCTGTATTCGGCTTGCCTTACGGTCTTAAGCGTTGCGCCTGAATCGAGGACGCCGCCACAACCGGGACAAAGAATGTTCCAGGACATATCGAAAATGCCGAGTCGCGCGGCGTGAAGAAAAGCCGCAATCACGTCGTCCTCATCGAGCCGATGCTTGGCGGCAAAGGCGAGGGCGTTGATACGGCAAAGCTCGCGGTCCGGCCCATCGTCGATGAGCTTTTGGATCGCAGTCACCGGTTTCGGCTTTGCCGATCGTCGCAGAGTATTGAACAACGTGTCGGTCTCGCGCGGACGTTTCATGGCATTATCGGAGTGTTAATCCTGCTCTTATCGTGCGGCGAGGCAAACGGAAAGCAAGTGAGAGATACGCCAAACGTGATGGCTCGACCAAAATGTCGCGTTAACGCTTGGCCGCGTATTTGTCGATTAGCGCTTGGAAACGCGGATCATTGCGTAATGGATCCCAGACTGGGTCGAGCTTGAGCAGTGGGATCGTGAGACCGTTTGGTGTTTCGAGCAAATGATCGATCAGGCGAAATGCTTCATCAGCTTCGCCAGTCAATGCATAAATTTGCGCCAGAGAAGCGGTACATTGCGGCCCAGCAAAGGCGTCTTGAGATTCCGGCAACAATTCGACTGCACGTTTGCCCTCGGCGATTGCCTCTTGTTTTCGGTTGAGTGCCGCGAGGATAAGGCCATGCTGCGCGTGGCGCGCTGGGTCTTCAGGTGCTTCGCGCAGCAAGTTCTCCGAAACGATGCGTGCCTGCTCGAATTCTGTCTGCGCCGTCGACTTATCGCCTTGGAGCTGATGAATGATGCCTTTGAGCAAAGCCTTTGGCAAAGGGGCGCTTGTCTCAACGATTAAGAGTTCACCAGGGAATTTTTCTGCGACGGCGAGCGCTTCTGGAAAGTTGCGTTGCAAGATTAGCAGCCACCATCGCGCCCAAACCACGAATCCATTCGGATCACTGTCAACTGGACTCGAAGAAAGTTGTTTTTCGGCAAGGGTGAGATCCCCCTTCGAAAGAATTGCCAGGTATGTTTTGAATCCGACCGGCGAGAATGCCTGGGGCGCTGCGGCGATTGCGCGATCCAGAGTTTTATCGGCGGCGTCGAAATTGCGCACGGCCATGTAATTCAAAGCGAGCTGGCCCAGGAACATCGCGTTTTTCGGGTCGAGCGCGGCGGCTTTTTCCAGACTCGCCGTTGATTCGGCCCACTTGCCCTGACGTCGCTGAATGGCGCCTATGGCCAGGTACGCTTGGGCTTCGTTCGGCAGATCACGCTTCGCGATCTCAAACTCGGCGAGGGCGCGCTCGTAATCACGGTCCCCGTAGTAATAGCAAAAACCGAGCGCGAGATGGCCTTCGGGGAGATCTGGTTGCAAGCGCAGTGCCTCATCGGCGTTGCGACGCGCCTTTTCTCGACGGCTAGGTGTCGGATCGGAATAGTGATATATCCAACTCTCCACGATTGAGAGGCCGGCAAACGCAGCTGCGAATTTCGGATCGAGCTTGAGCGCTTGTTCCAAAAGATCCTCGGCTTTCAACAATTGGTCGCGGAATTGATCTGGTCGGTTGGCGTAGTCGTGCGCCTGGACGAACAGCAAGTACGCATCAGAACTTTGCGTCGGCTGGCGATCTAGCCGCTCTTTTTCGGTCGGGGAGAGCTTCGCCTGGAGAGCGGTGGTAATTTTTTGCGCAAGATCAGTCTGGATGGCGAACACGTCCGTCAAGTCGCGGTCGTAATCTTCCGCCCAGATGTGTTCGTCGTTGTCTGCATTGATCAACTGCACGCTCACTCGAACGCGATTGCCAATTCGGCGGACGCTGCCTTCCAAGAGCGCGGCGACGCCGAGCGCCTTGCCGATTTCGCGCGCGTTGCGTAACCCATCGCCCCGATAAGACATGACTGACATTCGCGAGATGACCTTCAAATCACCAATCTTCGAGAGATTCGTCAGGATATCGTCCTGTATGCCGTCCGCGAAATAGGCGTTCTCCTTTTCATCACTCAGATTTTGAAACGGCAGGACCGCGATCGATTTGTCGATTTTCCGCGCTGACACTCGCGGCAAAAGGAAGAATCCCGCCCCAGCGGAGATGACCACGCCGATCGCAACCAGCATGATTACATTACGGCGGCGGTGCGATCCGGGCATGGCGGTCTCCGGAGTTGCGCGGATCCCTTGCGGAGTGACGTCGTAGGCCCACGCCAGGATCAAGGCGATCGGAAATCCGACCAACAGCAGCACGACCACCAAACGGAATGCCCAGTTTGGCAATTCCCAGGCCGGAAAAACCGCCGAGCCGATCTGGATAATGAATCCCCCCGCGATGATATAAGCCGCCGCAACGCGATAAACCTTTCGCCGCTGCACTTCCTCGAAGAAGCCGCTCATAATATATATGGACCCATCGTGACCATAGCCTGATGCTGCGGGTTCGACACGAAAATTCGATGCATTCGACCGCGCGCTGCTGTAGTTCAGTAACGAACTTAATTGGTTGGCGGCTTGTCCTCGCGCAGTTTTTGGAAAGCAGGATCGGCTCGCAAAGGGTCCCAGAGCGGATCGAGCCTTAAGAGGGCCGATGTGATGGGCGCTGGGCTATAAAGCCAGCCACCATACGGCGTTTCTAACAGTCGCGTGAGAATTGCGATCGCACGACCATTCTCGCCGATAATCATCTCAACTAGCGCCAGGTTCTCTTCGAACGCCGGCCCGGACAGTCGGTCTTTGGTACTAGGCAAAAGCGTGATTGCGCGCTGCGCTTCGTTGAGGGCTGATTCCTTCTCGTCGAGCATGGCGTAAGCCACGGCCAGTGCTGCCGCTACGAAGGCGTTGTCTGGCTGCTCCTTCCTGAGCGGCTCAATCGTGTTGCGCGCTTGTTCAGCGAAAGCTTTGGCTTGAGCGGTGTCGCCAGCGACGCGGTGGACCAACGCGTTCCCCAACTGTTTAGTGCCCTTGTCGATCCCAGAAAAAAGGCGGAGTCGATCCTGTCGGCCTTGCACCCACTGGGTGGCCTCAGCGTGATTTCGTTCAAGTCTCCATTGGGTCAGCCTAATTCGAACGGCCACATCCGAATTCGTTTCTAGATTTACCTGCGCAAGTAATTTAGCGGCCTCTTGCAGATTACCTTCGGCCTGGTAGATGCTGGCTTTTAATGCCATTATCGACACTTCATTTGGAAGAATATCCAGTGCCCGATCGTACAGCTTTTCCGCTCTTGGGAATTGTCGAAGCGCCGCATATGTAAATGCCACTTCAGTGAGTAACGCCGTATTCCGTGGATTGAGGGCGAGGCCTCGTTCCCAATAGGCAATACTTTCGTCCCAATGGCCCTCGCTTCGCGCAATTGCTGCAAGGGCATATAAGACCTCGCTGTTACCCGGTAATTTTTTGCTGACGCGCTCGAAGGTGGCTTTGGCCAGCCCGTAATCGTGCAGCACCCAATATTGATAATAACCCGTGAAGAGCAGGGTTTCGGGCGAGTTCGGTTGCAGTTTCTGCGCGTTTTCTAAAGCTTGCTTGGCCGCGTCGCGGCGAGCGGCAGTTGTGTCGCGGCGGTTAGAGTAAAGAAGCGCGTGCGCACCGGAAAGTCGCGCCCAAGCGAGCGCAAAATTCGGGTCAAGCCGCACAGCCAAGTCATAATAATCGATAGCTTTGAATAGGGCATCGCTAGAATAGTTGCTACGTGCTTCAAAAGCCAGCCCGCGCAAATACGCATCATAAGCTTCCGGATTGTTTGTGGGCTTAGCAGCCAAAGCTTGCTCTTCGCGACCGGTTATTTTCGCCTGCAACGACCCCGCTATTCCCTTAGCGATTTCGCTTTCGACGGCAAAGATGTCACTTAACTTCCGATCATACGTCTCGGCCCAGAGCTGCGAACCGGTTTGCGCGTTAACCAGGTGAACATTGACCCGCACCTGATTGCCTGCTTTCTGGACACTACCCTCGAGGATGTTCGCTACCCCAAGCTCCTTTGCG
>JBKPBJ010000148.1:0-5063 GCA_046726875.1 Verrucomicrobiota bacterium | reverse complement strand
CTGTTTGGCCGGGTCACGGAGGTACACGTTTTCCTCGATCCAGATGAAGAATCCGGCTGGTACATTGAGGAAGTGATCGAGGGCAGCACAATCGGGGAAGTGCTCGCAATGACGCAGTGGGACAAACTTGAGCTGATGCGCTTGCTCAAAGCGCAAGTAGATGAGGCGATTAAAACCGATCGGCTCAAGCCTAACGACGCGATGCGACTGCTCGATGACTACGAGCGTTTCCTGCAGGAATACACTTATCTCAGTTTCAATGGCGTGAAGGCGCCGCCGCAACCTGGCAGTTGGCTGCCGCTCAGCTGATGACAGCGGCCGGCGCGCTGCTGCGGTTGATCACGATTCTCATCGTCGCTGCGGCGTTGCCCCGCTCGTCGTGAATGCGGTCGTTTACTTCGGCAGCGCGGACGGTTTTCTTTACGCGCTCGAGTAACTCTCACGTCACATTTGCCACATCGGTCCCGTGCGACCCATGCGACGAATGGGACATATGCTTGCGAACGCGACGGCACGCGTTGAAAGTTTGCCGCACTTTGAATGACGCAACTTTCTCCAACTCGCATTAAGGATGCACTGCAGAACACCGCGCCCATTGACGCGATTAGTGTGCAGGGATGGGTCCGCACCAGGCGTGATTCGAAGGACTTTTCATTTATCGAGCTGAACGACGGCTCGTCTTTGCGCAATCTTCAGATCATCGCGAAGAAGGATGCGCTGGCGAATTACGCAGACATCCAACGACTCAGCACTGGCGCATCGATTGCTGTTGAGGGCGCGTTGGTGCCGTCGCAGGGCAAAGGACAGAATTGGGAACTCGTTGCGCGAGATATCGAGATTGTCGGTGGCGCCGACGAAACGTATCCGCTGCAGAAAAAGGGGCACACGCCGGAATTTTTGCGTGAGATCGCGCATTTGCGTCCGCGGTCGAATCTTTTCGGTTGCGTGTTTCGTGTGCGCAGCCGGCTCGCATTTGCCGTTCACCAGTTTTTCCAGGATCGCGGTTTTGTTTACGTTCATACACCGATCATCACTGGAAGTGATTGCGAAGGCGCGGGCGAATTGTTCCGAGTTTCAACTATCGACGTCAAAAATCCGCCGCGGAAAAACGGCGAGATCGATTACGCGCAGGATTTTTTCGCGCGCCAAACTTATCTCACAGTCAGTGGACAGCTGGAGGCGGAGGCGTTCGCCTGTGCGCTTACCAAAGTTTACACCTTCGGCCCGACATTCCGCGCCGAGAATTCAAATACGTCGCGACACGCCAGCGAGTTTTGGATGATCGAACCGGAAATGGCCTTTTGCGATCTGACCGGCAACATGGATCTCGCCGAAGAGTTGGTGAAGTACTTGATCGCCGACGCCAGAACGCAATGCGCCGAGGAATTGGAATTGTTCGCGAAATTCGTGGATAGGGAGTTGCTTGCCCGGCTGGATTTCGTCATCGAACGGCCGTTTCAGCGGATCACCTACACAGAGGCAGTCGAGCTTTTGAAAAAGAGCGGCGAAAAATTCGAGTTCCCGATGGATTACGGCTCAAACCTGCAATCGGAGCATGAGCGCTGGCTGACCGAGAAACATTTCAAATGTCCGGTCACGGTTTTCAATTTCCCAAAGGAAATCAAACCGTTTTACATGCGTTCGAACGATGATGGCCGGACCGTAGCGGCCATAGATTTACTGGTGCCTGGGATCGGCGAGATCGTCGGCGGCAGCCAGCGTGAAGAACGACTGGAAATGCTGGAGGACAACATGCGGCGTCACAACATGGATCCTGCCGATTATAAATGGTACCTTGATCTGCGCCGCTATGGAACTGTGCCACACTCCGGCTTCGGCCTCGGCTTCGAACGCATGCTGATGTTTATCACCGGCGTTTCGAACATTCGCGATGTGATTCCCTTCGCGCGCACGCCCGGCAACGCTGAATTCTAGCCGCATCAATCTTGCGAGTGAAATCGAGAAAACCTACCGCGGCGTCTCTCGTACTCTTGTGAACTCGAGCTTGGAACCGCCCGGCTCCTGGAGCACAAGCTGGTCGGTCGAAAGTGTCACGAGGTATACTGCCGTCGAAAACGGCGTCTCGATTTTGATTCGGTCCTGATCACCGAACTTATATCTGCCGCGAACTTCTCCGACGAGCACGGAGCCGTTAGTGGAAAATTCCCACACCGTTTGATTCTCAGCTCCCGACATCCGCCATTTGCCGACGATACTGGAATTCCCGCAGCCAACCATAACAAGCAGCAAAACTGCCGAAGCAGGCATCAACAGCAGACGCGCGCGTCGAGAAAAACCGAATCGCATCAGCTCCAGTTATAGTCACGTGCGATTGTCAAGTCGAGCCAAAGCGAAACGTTATTTCTGGGTCGCCTGTGCTTGCCATGGCGTCAGCACGTATGTGTAGAACAAGTGCTTACCGCGCTGGCTTGTTACTTCGTCGTGCTTGCCGCCGGGAAAAAGCTCCTGTGTCATTTGCTGATGTTGCTCGTTTCCTGGGAAAAAGAGAAACGCCAGTCCTTTGTTGTCAGGACTTATGGACGCCAGTTCCGTAGCAGGATTATTCAGCAGCGTCCACTTCTGCATCGGCACGAGGTATCGCGTAGGTACAGGATCATACGGCCACGAGCTCTGGCCTACCGTAAACACTTGGTAATCGGGTCCGAGCGATGCCAAGTACCGACTCTGAGCAGTTTGGACCTCGTAATTCCGTTGGGCCGACCTGTACGCTTTGCTCTTCAGGCTCTCAGGGTCGGCGTAATAGCGGTGGAAGTAAAAATTCAGATTACAACAGCCCAGCACGAGTAACGCAATTGCGATCGTGACCGGCAAGATCCAGCGTGACCGGCGTTCCAAGTCTGATTGCGCGGCCGTTGCCCACGCGCCCACCGGCACAGCCAACGCAACATGGAATGCCGGGAAGGCAGGAGTCCAATGATTGATCAGCGGTGGGACGCTGTTCGGATATGCGACGAGCGTTCCGCCCACGATCAAAACACTTAGCCCGGAGGTGAGTATGAGAAACGCGGCTGGATGATGCCAGTGCCAGAGAAGGAGCGCCACGCCCAGGACCAGCAGAGCGGCTTCGGCAGGTAACAATAGGGGCGCATAAAATATGATGTCTTGCGAGCTGTGAGTGCTTATTCCAAGCAAGTTCTCGGATAACACAGGCCAAATCGTTTTCGACGCGCTGTGCAAATCGGCGAACCTGATCGGAATATGGGGCGACCAAATCAGGAGACTTGCTCCTCGCCCCAGGTAGAGATTTGGGTTCCGAATGAAGTGAAGCAACAACGGTCCAAACGCTACGAAGTAGCCTCCGGCCAACAGGAAGAAACTGCTCGCGTATTGGCGTGCTTGTTTCCAATGGACGGCAAGAAGGAACACAATGAACACTGCTAAGATGAGGGGCAGAAGCCGTGTTCCATAATAGAAGTACTCGCTTAACCCCGCCAACAGGCCTGCCAGAGCCCAATCAGACGGGCGACGTGACTGCAACGCGCGCAACAAGAAAAAGAAACAAGTCGTCCAGAAGAACTGCGTTACGATGTTGTTAAGTCCCAACCGGCTGTAATGAACATTCGACATGCTGAAAGTCATGATCGTGCTTCCAGCTATCGCCGCGTATCTGCCCCATGTTCCGCGTAACAATGCATAAAGCGGGACAACCGTAGCCGCTCCGAACAAAACGGCAGGCAGCCTCAACATTGCAAGCGAGGTCCCGCCCAGCTTCAGAAATACAGCCACGACCCAGAACCAAAGAGCAGGCAAATCAATCCCGTTCCACAGCGTACTAAAAACCGACGGCGGCGGAGTTGTTGGACTTAGATAACTCTGAGTGGCGACGGTGCCGGTCATGATTTCGTCCGGATAGATGTTGTCTGGGAAATTCGTCAGATTCCAGACTCGATTGAGTAACGCCAGAAAGAACAGCACGGGCAGGAGCGCTTGTTCCCAAGTTGGCCAACGCGGAAGGCGTGCTGCACCGGAAACAACTGATGGTGAATGCGAACCGAAGAAAACAGAGCAAAGCAGCAAGCCTATGCCTGCGATCCATAGAATACCTGCGAGCCCGAACGTCTCATTGGGCGCTGCGGCATAGCGAAGGTCTGCTGCGAGTACGAGTAGCACCGCGATCGTAACTCCAAGCCAACAGAACAAGCGGCTGCGGTTTCCGCCTGTCCGCGCAGTAGCATCGGATGGAAACGCGGGTGTCCAGTTTTGGCGGCCCCACAGCATCACCGCCAGCACTGCGGCGGCAGTGAGCAGCGAAACCGCCCAAGGCCGGGCGCTCTCATTTGCTAGCAGCCAAATGCCAGGCAGCGCGATTAAATAGACGATCGGACCGGCCCAAACTTTGGAGCCGTAAGGGGCACGCATTTGGTTGCCCAAGTACCGCTAAACAGCTACGAAAAAACCGGAACTATTTCTTCCTCGGTTCCTTCTTCGATTCGCCGTTCGAGTCGCTCGACTCCTTTGTGGCACGCTTGGATTCCCCGGGACGATATTCTTCCTGTTCGGCTGCGGCGAAAGCTTTTTCCAGCCCAACCATGTCTTCGCCGGGACGGAGCGTATCAAACGACTCGACTTCCTTGCGCAGTTGTTCTTCGGAATAATTCGCCGCTTTGATCGAAAGCCCGATGCGGCGCTCGATTTTGTCCACCTTGATCACGCGCGCTTCAACTTCCTGGCCCACTTTCAGAACGTCCTTAACCTTCGCGACATGATCCTCGCTCAACTGTGAGATGTGAACGAGACCATCAATGTCGTCCTGCAATTGCACAAACGCGCCGAAGCTGGCGAGCTTGGTCACTTTACCCTTGACCAAGTCACCGATCTTGTATTTCTCATCGATTGTTTTCCACGGATCTTCGACCAGCTGTTTAATCCCGAGACTGATGCGCTGGTTGACTTTGTCGATATCGATCACGACAGCTTCCACTTCATCGCCTTTCTTAAACATCTCGCTGGGGTGATTGATTTTGCGGGTCCAGCTTAAATCGGAGACGTGGATCATGCCGTCGATGCCTTCCTCCAGTTCAACGAACGCGCCGTAAGCGGTC
>JBKPBJ010000147.1:0-5243 GCA_046726875.1 Verrucomicrobiota bacterium | reverse complement strand
GGCTGAGATTGGCTCGTAAATGCCCGGATAACGAGACCGGCGCTCAATGGCCAGATCAGATTCAAAAACGCTCCGGCGTTGCCATGGTAAAAATAGGTGGCGAAAAATGTCGTAACCCCGAATTCCGGCGGCGGTGGCGGTCGCCAGAAGATCATCTGCGCTCCCGTAGCTTTCTGAAGCAAACCGAGAAATGCGATCGAGCCGCCGACCAGGCCAATAACATACCACAGCCGTAGCAACCATCGGCTGCTCTTGGACAGATCGGAGACAAACAATATCGTTCCGAGCAACAACGCACCCCGCAACATCCACGCGGTACTATTCGCATAATCGATGGAGCCAGTTAAAAACGGCGCAAAATTCCGCAGCGACACGAAAAAAGAAAATTCGGAGTCGTAAATGGACTTGGCATTCAGAGTCATCCAGCCTCCTAAGCAAACCAGCGCTCCAATCAGAATGAGAAGAAAACGCGGTAATTGAGGCTGCCGGCCACTGGTGAGTAACTCGGCACCCCAAAGTACGAGCACAACGAGTAACAACCAATTGGTTATGTTAATAGTTTCCGACGTTGTAGCGCCGTACGCCCATGGAGCATAGGCGAGGGCAGCAAAGAAAATCCAGTGGGATGCGGTGCGAAAGATAACAGAGATCACACGTCGGAAGCCACAAGTCACAGGTCCAGTTCGCCACTCCTCTCAGTCGCGAGCTAGGAGAAATGAACCCGATTTCTTCATCATGCCATTAAGCATTCTCCCGATTTCTGCGCAGTTGCTGGTCAATGCTCGATGCTGATCTGGCGAGATGTATTTACAATCTCGAGCGAAGTCGAGCGATGAGTCAGTCTCACTATTCTCAGCATCAGAGTCCGTCAGCCTGCTGATAAAATGGGCTTCATATCGTCGTTTCGCCCACGCTTCCCGCACGTTAAGGCAAACCGATCGCGATGAACTCCTGATCTGAGTCGTTAGCGCATACCTCTCCTCGGGTGGAAAATGCTTTGATAACTCGAAAATTTCCATTGCAAGCCCATACGCCACCTGATACACGGCCAAATCCTTCGCCGAATTGATCCGTCTCGCTGCCTCTGACCTCTGACTTGTGACCTCTGACATCTAATCTTCCCTCACCGTCCCTTGCCAAACAGCATGGTGTACAACGTTTTTAACACGATCATGGCATCGAGCTTCAGCGAGTAATGCCGGATGTAGTAGAGATCGTATTTTAACTTCTCGAAAGCATCCTCATGGCTCTCGCCATAAGGATAATTGACCTGCGCCCATCCGGTGATTCCTGGCTTCACCAGGTGCCGGAAATGATAAAAGGGGATGCTTTGCTCATAGCGTTCGGCGCACTTGCTCCACTCGGGGCGCGGGCCAATCAGGCTGATGTCGCCTTTTAGCGCGTTCCAAAGCTGTGGCAACTCATCTAGCCGAAGTTTCCGCAGCCACCACCCCACACGCGTCACTCTGGGATCGCCTTCGCGCGTGTAAATATCTTCGTCCCCATGATCGCCGCGGCAGCGCATGGTGCGGAATTTGAAAAGCACGAAACGTTTTCCGTCGCGCCCCACTCGTTCCTGTCTGAACAAGACCGGAGCGCCGTCCTCCATCCAGATGAACAAAGGAACAAGAATGAAGAGCGGGGAACAAATGACCAGTGCCGTAGCCGAGGCGATGAGATCGAAAAGGCGCTTGAGGTAGTGATAGGGAGAGGTGCGCGCTAATTGAAACCCGGTCTGCAGCGGCCAGAAGGGATCGACGATGCCCAGCGGCAGATAACGCCATTGAGTTTCATAGAAGGATTCCAAAGTGTAAACGCGCGTTTGCTGGAACTGCGCGTGCACAAGGCGTTCCAGCAATTGTGTGTTCAGCGAGCTCGCTCGTTCAGCAAGGATGATGCCGCTGTATCGATTGGACAGGTTGTCCAATTTCGACGCGAGATTTCCCTGTACAATCGGAGATCCCTCACCGGCGACGGGTTGGCCCACGTGCTCTTCATTTACATCCACGAATTCCAGTTGCTGGCCATTTGAAGACTTCTTGAATGCTTCGTAAAAACGCGCCGCCGTAGCGCCGCCGCCGATGACCAGGAAAGACCGACCGACGCTGCTCGCGACTACGTATTGTCGAATCCAGCGGCGATAAGCCAGCGACAGTGGGAGAAAAATCGCGAAGCTCAAAAGCAGCACGCCCCGGCTCGGCTTCATCGTCTGATCAAACGTCGCCGCGGAATAAATCAGCATTGCGCTGACCAGGGCTGCTGCCATGACTGCAAGAATGTGCTCAGCCGCATAACTGAGAGTGAGCTTTTCGACAGTGCGATCGTACCCACCCACGAAGTACAGCGCGGCCACAATCACACCGAGCTGAATAAGATTGATGACGAAGAACTGAAACGGCGTGGCATAAAAGGCGTCGTATCGAAACCACCCTGCGACTCGATAAATAGCGAGCCAGCTCACCACATCCAAAAACAGATAGAGCGCAGCCGAGGACCATTCATGGCTCAGAAAGCGCGACCAGCGACGGGCCCGGCGCGTCGTTGTGGCGACGCGCCCGTTCGCAGCTGAACGCTCATCCTTGAATCCAAGGGTTTCCTGGAAAACCGTCTGAGGCTCTTCGCTGTTCGGCATCAGGCCGGCAATTATATGCCTAACCCGGTAATAGTGAAATAGTACTTTGTCCGGCGAAGCTATTTTAGAAAACCGCACAATGAGGCACCACCCCCGCGCTAGCGAAGACCGTACAAGTCTGTCAGGAATTGTTCGTCGCCACTTGCCGTGCAGATTCGCCAAGTTCATGCTGCGCATTCACCTTTTCGATGTGTGCAGCCTGTTCCCTGAGCTGTTTCGTCAGCGCCTCAATTTGTTTCTGTTGCTGTGCGTCCCGCGCCTCCAAGTCCTGCATTCTTTTATGCGCTTTTAAAACTCATTGAGCAACATCGCGTTCACCGCGTCGTAGCGCACTGTTGGGGTTTTCATAACGCCAGTTTGGAACAGATCCTCCCAACCTAACGAGAAGATTCGGTCGCCATCACCGATAGTGATCTACAGTCTTGACGCTCTGAGCAGCGCTTTTAATCTGAGACGCACGCCACTGGATCGGCGTGAATTCGCACGTGAATATTTTGGCGGCTTTTTATCGCTCATCGGTTGGGAAGAAAATGATCGTCGCGATCACCGGCATCATTTTGATCCTTTTTGTCGTCGGACATCTGCTCGGAAACCTGCAGATTTTTCTCGGTCCAGATTGGATTAACGGTTACTCTCAACACCTGCGCGATCTCGGGCCGCTGCTTTGGGCAATCCGATTATTCCTGCTCGTTGCGGTCATTATTCACATTTACGTGACGATCCAACTGGCGATCGAAAACCGCCGTGCGCGCCCAGAGGCCTACGTCGACCGGGAGTATGTGAAAGCAACGTTCGCTTCGCGGCACATGGTGATGAGCGGACTGATTGTACTTGCGTTTATAATTTATCACCTGGCGCATTTTACGGTTCGAGTAACCGACCCCCGATTTATGCTGCTCAAGGCAGATCCGCTCGGGCATTACGACGTCTACTCAATGATGGTGTACGGGTTCCAAAATTACTACGTCTCCGCGTTTTACGTGCTTGGTCTGTTTTTGCTCGCGCTTCATTTGAGCCATGGTTCATCGAGCTTTTTTCAATCGCTCGGGCTCAATGACAAGAAACTGACGCCGCGTCTCGCGCTGGGCGGCCGAATCTTCGCCTGGATTCTCTTTATCGGCTACACGTCGATTCCTGTCGCGATCCTGCTGGGGCTTATCAGACCAGCCCAACAGTTGTAAGAGAAACGGCTGAGTTGCTAAGGATCAACGACCTGCACGCCTTCACTCGCAGCCCGTTGCACGTAAAGATCGCTCAGGCGTTTTGTCATCGGGCCGACTTTACCGTCGTCGATCTGGCGATTGTCGATTTTGGTGACACCGGCTAGTTCGCCCATTGTTCCGGTGCAAAACATTTCATGCGCGCCATAAACGTCCACCAGTGACAGATCAGTCTCAACGCAACGAATCTTCTCAGCAGCGCAAATCTCGATCACCGTCGCACGAGTGATTCCCTCCGGGCACGCCACAACCCGGCTTGTTGCAAGCTCGCCGCTTGCTCGCGATTCATCCGAGTTACGGACGATGAACACGTGCGTCGCATTGGTTTCAGCTACGAACCCGCGCGTGTCGAGCATCAGCGCGTCGTCCGCGCCGGCGTTGTTCGCTTCGATCTTTGCCAGGATGGAGTTCAGCAGGTTTGCATGATGAATTCGCGCATCGAGGACATCCGGCGGCGGGCGGCGGATCTTACTCGTGATCAAACTCAGTCCTGTTTTCGCATAAACCGGCGGTTTGTGTTCGGCGAGCACGATCAGTGTCGGCCCGCTTTGATTGAGTCGCGGGTCCATGCCCGAGGTGATCTTCAACCCACGTGTGAGTGTGAGCCGAATATGCACACCGTCCCGCATGTTGTTTGCAGCGAGCGTGCGTTTGATTTCGTCGATGATTTTTTCGCGTGGCGGAATTTCGGCGAAGGACAGCGCGCGCGCGGAACGCTCAAGGCGATCGAGGTGTTCGGGTAGCTTGAAAATCCGACCGTTATAAAGTCGCAGTCCCTCCCAGACAGCGTCACCTCCTTGCACTGCCGAGTCGAACGGGCTGATCGCGGCTTTGTCGCGATGCACCAACTCTCCGTCGATGTTCACGATCAGGTTGCGGTTTCGCTCATCAAATTTCTGAAGCATTGGTTAAACCACGGATTGCGCGGATCGCGCAGATTGTTTCGTTGTAGTGGGTTTGTGTCAAACGCCATCCAACTGATTACGTGCTTGGCGCAACCGCCTCTACAATTCTTCGTGGAATCAGAGCGTTTTTCGCGGCTCGCACAACCGAAATGCATGTAGCCGCTCATAATATTCACGGCAGCGATGACAAATTTCACGGAAACGCTCCGGCACCTCGGAATCTGCCGGACGATACGGCTGAAATGAGGTCGTTTTTGCGACCTCGCCGTACCAATGTTTCGCCCAGATGCCATCGGTGTCGCGCAAGCCTGGCGGCCAGGAAAGCATCGACTCACTAAACTCGACGCCGACCGCCTCGCAGAGCAGTCGTAGCGTCGCCTCCGGATTTTGCAGCACGTCTTTGGCGTCGACAACGGGCGGAACGGCATTCGTACGTGTTCGGACGAAATCAAAAATCTCTGCCTGCTGGACGAAACCGAGATCCTG
>JBKPBJ010000146.1:0-5823 GCA_046726875.1 Verrucomicrobiota bacterium | reverse complement strand
AGCTTCAGGCAAATTCGGCGCGGCGCCGTGACGCACATGCTTCCCATCACGGTTCAAGAGAAGGATGGAACAACGTAATCCTTCCGCCTGTTCTTCCATGAGCAGAACAAGGCTCTTGAGCACCTCTGATAACGGCGCGTCCGCAGCGATCATTTCCAACACTCGACTCTGTCCCGCCCGAAAAAATTCTTCCTCCTTAATTTGAGTTATATCGCGGCACACAATCACGCCACCGGCCAACTCTCCATGTGCATCTCGGAGCGGGCGACCATTGATCCGCGTCCAAAATCCCTTGGGCCATTTCGCATGTCGCACGAACATCTCAACATCATTGACTTCCTCTCCGCGAATCGATCGTGTCAGCGGCAATTGATGACGCGGAAATGGCGTAACCTTGTCTGGCAAATACAAGCCGTACTGCTGCGACCATTCGTCCGATGTAGTCTGAGTCGCCCCGGCGCCAAACATGCGTTGGGCCGCCGGGTTAAAGACGAGAAAGTTCTCGTTCTTATCGGCGACGATCACGGCATCGCCCATGTTCGATAAAATGGATTCAAGGATCTCGTTCGCGCGCGCGAGGTCGCTAGCAGCCCGTTTTCGCCGTGTAATATCGCGCCCGATGGTCGCGATGGCCACGAGTTGTCCGCCTGAATCAAGCACCGCCGAAAATGTCCACTCGACTTCGAGCATCTTTCCGTCCGCGCAACGGCACTGGATCTCAGCTCGAGCGGAAGGGGGAAGATTAGATTCTTGAATCAGGGCCGGGACCTTGATTTGCAGGAGCGATTCAAGTGAGCGCCCGATGACCATTGCTTCACGATAACCAAACAGACCTTCGGCCGCGCGGTTCCAGGATCGTATCAATCGATGTTGATCCAGCGAAACGATTGCATCCGTAGCGGACTCCAGCACGGTGGCGAAATAGCGGTCCGATATGACGAGGCGGCGATACTCGCTCACGTTGGGAAGACTGCTTTGTGTCAGCCTAAGATTGATCCCGTCGAGCGTAGTTCGGTGTTGTCGCCGCTGTCTCGCCAAGCGGGTCGCCGCCGCGACCTCACGTCGAATCGCTTCTTCGCTTGCTTCCACGACCGCGCAATGTCGGCCGGCCGCCAAGGCCGGTACTGTTTGACGCCTTACCTCCTCCACACCCTGTTTCTCGAGAAGGAGCGTTTGCGTGCGAGGCCAGAGTTCGAACACCTGGCGCGCAATCGCCTGTCGCCGTTGAACGGAAGACGATATGACTGCAATGAGCGGCGCGGACTTTTCCGACGCAATGTTTTCAGAACCTTGCGCGACAACTTCCTTCACTCCGGCGCTCGATGTCGCCTCCTCAATGAGGCGCTGCAGTGCCGCATCCCGAGACTCATCAATCAGCAGAATCCAGTTGTGCATAAAAGCAATGCTCAGAAAAGCGGCAAGTCCAAAAGCGTTCGGCCAAGCCATTGTTTTAAAAGTTCCGTTGTAGGCGACATCACATGCGCCGCCCGCGCGTCACGCAGCAGGCGCGCGAGCCGGTTGTTGTCGCGATAAGCCATACCTCCCGCGAGTGTCATCGCTTCGTTGGTTATCATTACGGCGGTTTCGCCCGCCGCCATTTTTGCGGCGAAAATGCTGGCGGACGCATCGGCATGACCAAGGTCGCCGAGGCGGGCGGCGTTATAAACCAAGAGCCGGGTTTTCTCGACTTCAGTCCAGAGCGTGGCGACACGATGTTGCACAACCGGAAACTCGGAGAGCGATTCGCCGGAATGCGCGTACTTGCGCGATTTGACATGTTCCGTGACATCCTGAAGCGCAGCGGTCGCGATACCGAGATAGGTCGCGGCCATCCCGGTGAGAAAATAAGGTGCCACGATTTCAAAGACGTACCAGACCTGATCGCCGCGTTCTCCGAGAAGGTTCTCTTCTGGAACCTGCACCTGTTTCAGTTGCATTCGCCGAGACGCATTTCCTCGCATACCGAAGCCACGCCAATCCCCCATCCACTGCACCCCGGGCGCGTCGCGATCCACCAGCACGCAACTGAACTCCCCGAGCTCGGCATCGGGCTCGGCGGCCGCGGTGGAAACGACGTAAGAGTTGGCATAGCCGCCACTGGTGACAAACTCTTTGGTTCCTTCCAGGGAGAAGCCCCCATCGTTTTGCAAAAGTCGCGCTTGAGGAACATAGAAATGCGCTCCAGTTCCGCTCTCGGAAAGAGCGAGTGTGGTGATGTGATTACCGACCGCGATTGGTTTCAGATATTTCTCGATCTGGCGTTCCGTGGCTTTAGCAGCGATGACTGCCGATGCCACGCAATGCATGGCGTAACAAAGAGCCGTTGACGAACAGGCGGTAGCGAGTGTTTCGGTGATAGTGACCAAACCTTCCATCCCTTGTTCCAAACCACCGAATCGTATTGGGACATGCAGTCCCATCAACCCCGCTTGGGCGAGCGCATGAAGTGAGTCAGACGGCCACTTGCCTTGCAAATCCACTTGGTCCGCATTCGGAGCCAGTACGTTGGAAGCAATCCGCTCCGCTGTCTTCTTGAGTGCTTCCACGCCGGAGCCGACTGCTTCGCCATGCCACCCTTCGGTCTGCTTGCGTTCTTGTTCGCTGCTTTGAGGCGAATCAACTTTTTTACGATCGCTGCTCATGACTGTAGGCAATGTTGGATTCCGGACGATCGATGAGACCTTAAGTAATTTTCCTCAACCCCCTCAGGGCGAATATTGGACTTTAGGCCTATTGACCACAAGTCAAAGGCCATTGGGCATTGAGTCGTTAATTGCGAGTGCCATTCCAAATGGCCGGGAGAGAATCGTCGCCGTCAAATAACCTGCAGCGCGAGGTTTGGAGCGGCAAAGATGATCACTTGGCTGCGAGTTGCGAAGCTGATTTCACGCAACGGAAACCGAGATGATTGGTACCGGTGTTGACTTCGCCTTTGCCGCGCGTGCCGACGATATAGCGCGAACAATAATGCTCGTTGCAAAGAAACGAGCCGCCGCGATGAACCCGCTTCTTCTCGTTAGGCTCAGCAGGATCCAATGGCGAATCCGGCCCCTGCGGATTGCGCATGACGCCGCCCTTGTCTGCGAGCGTTTTATAGTAATCAGGCCGATACCAGTCGCTGCACCATTCCCAAACGTTACCGGCCATATCGTAAAGCCCATAGCCATTCGGCGGAAACGATTTCACCGGAGCGATGCCAGCATAACCATCGTCGCCCGCATCTTTAACTGGAAATTCTCCCTGCCAGGTATTGGCCATCCATTTGCCACCGGGACGAAATTCGTCGCCCCAAACATATGTCTTTCCTGATAAACCGCCGCGCGCAGCGAATTCAAACTCCGCTTCAGTTGGCAGACGTTTGCCCGCCCATTTTGCGTAAGCCTCCGCGTCAGGGTACGCAATCTCCACCACGGGATAGTTCTCCTTGCCTTTAATATCGCTTTGCGGACCGAGCGGGTGACGCCAGTTCGCGCCTTTGATGTAGCTCCACCATTGATAATGATTGTTGAGCGGAACTTCGTGATCGGTCGGTGCGAACACCACCGCTCCCGCCACGAGATTCTCCTCTGGGGCAGTTGGAAATTCTTCCTTTGTCGGGGTGCGTTCAGCAATGGTCATGTAATTAGTCGCTTTAACGAACTTCTCAAACTGTGCGTTCGTCACCGGGGTCGCATCCATCCAGAAAGCGTCCACGTAAACACGGTGCACCGGTTCCGAATCATTTGAGGCCATCGGCATTTCGTGACTTCCACTACCGGTCACAGCCGCGCCCATGGAAAATTCGCCCCCCGGAATCCATACCATGCCCTCCGGCGTCTTGGCTGGTCGCGAGTTCTTGTTCGGAACAGTTGCTTGAAATTGCCCTGCGTCGGAAAACGCCGAGGCTTCACTTAACACCACGATCGCGCAAAGTATCAGCGTCTTTCCAACAAGGTTTGTCATTGCGGTTTGTTGAGGTCGGAACACGCGAGCGATTCTGGTATCCGACTTTCACTGCATCTGCGATGAGGGTCTATCCTTTTGTGCAACGAGAATCTGGAAGTTGGGAGCGCTCTGCGTAGTCGGATCCACCGGGCGATCGGTGAAGATCAGGGTGGCGCCTGGCGCGATGACCGTCTTCGCCTTGTCGAGGAAGTCAGCTGGTAGACCGCTTTTCTGCGCCGCTAAGAAAATACTCTCACTCGACTTCTTCTCCCCGGCCGCTGTCACTTGCGCCCAACGCAGATGTCCGTCTGCATCCGTGCCTTGGAGCGCGCTAAAGACCAGGTCGTTCAGAGGCGAAATGACCTGTGGATTTGGTATTCCAGCGCGGCCGATTTCCACGCCGTTGCGATACACATAGACTGTTTTGTCCGCGCTGCTCGCAATCACAGACACTGGACCACTGGGAGATTTGTCCGAATCCCAGTCAAACTTGCCGGCGGCGATCGGCTCACTTTCCTGACCGCTCCGCGCAAAAAAAAGACCGGGGTGCACGGTTGTCGCAGGCGCGGAGTGTGCGCCCGCGATGATCACGGTCGCGCCCTTCATTGTAACTCCGAAGAGGAGCTTGGAAAATTCGAGAGGAAGCCGGACGCATCCGTGAGAATCGGGATATCCCGGAAGGTCGCCGGCGTGCAGGGCGATCCCGCCCCAGGTCACGCGCTCCATGTAAGGCATTTCTGCGCCCTTGTAGATACTAGAGGTATGATGAACCTCTTTTTCCAAGATCGTGAAGACCCCGGTGGGAGTACGGTGACCCGGCCGTCCAGTGCTAACACTTGATCGCGCGATGCGGATACCATTTCGGTACACATACGCCACCTGCTCAGTAATGCTGGCCACGATCAAAAGCGGTCCTTCGGGTGCGCGCTCGGGTTCCCAAACATATTGGCCAGGTTTCAGAGTTACCGTGTCCGGAGAGACTCGGACGCCCTCGGTAAAGGTTTCGGCAAAGATGAACGACCATTCGAGAACGAACAAGGCCACTGGGACGACAATCAATGAGGATAAAAACTTCATCCGCGTTAATGTGTAGATGGCGATTCGCGTGATGCTCCAGATCTCCCTCGGCTGTCAATCCTTTTCGATGTAACGCCGTGCTAGGCAGCCGACTCGGACTGCACTTCGCGATGATTCTCTGGTTGATCAGCCGACGGAAGATGAGAATCGAGAAAGCCGAGCGCGTGCGGCACCTTGATTACGCGGACTCCAGCTTTGCGCTGTTGCTCTACGATCTGATCCCGGAGCGTCTGCATTCGCGTCCAATGCACCTTCGGCCGGAAATGGTGCTCTGCATGATAACCGTTGTAGAACCACGTCCAGTTATACAGCTTCCCGTAGGTGCTCACGCCCCAGGCAATAGGCTCGTCAGGATTGCCTCCGTAATGCCGATAGTAGCCGTTCAGATAAGAAAGGCAGTGGCCGAAATACCAAAACGGCAAAAGGAAACAGATGTAGTGCCAGTTCATAATACCGAGGATCACAAAAGTCGTGACGAAGCAGACCAACTCGAACACTCCCCAAAACGCGTCACGTGGATGTTTACGTTTTAGCTCCTTGAAAACAGTCTTCGGATCCTCACGAAAGAAACTCACGAACGTGTATTTCAACGGATGCTCCGCTTCACCGTCATGGCCGTGTTTGTAGATTGAAATCCAATCGATCGTGTCACCATGATCGTCGGGCCGGTCGGCGTTGCCCTTGTGATGCTGCATGTGAATGCACTCGTAAAAAACCTGGCCGAACCCGACCGTGATCGATTCCATGATGCTGAATAGGCGATTCAGCAGCGGTGAACGAAAATAGGGATTGTGAATGAAGTTGTGGGATATGCCGTTGATG
>JBKPBJ010000145.1:0-4914 GCA_046726875.1 Verrucomicrobiota bacterium | reverse complement strand
GGAGTAGCAGTCAACTCCAAGGGTCACATCTATGTGTTTCATCGCGGCAAACATCCGTTAGTGGAGTTTGATGCAAACGGCAAATACCTGCACAGCATCGCGGATGATCTTTTTGTCACCGCGCACACAGTGCGGGTTGATGCCGAGGATAACATTTGGACAACGGACGTCGGCTCCCACGTGGTTTTGAAGCTCAGCCCGGAGGGGCGCGTGTTGTTGTCGTTAGGCCGAATGCGGACGCCGGGTGATGATGTTCTACATTTTAATCAACCGACCGATGTCGCTCTCGATCACGAAGGCAATATTTATGTTGCCGATGGGGAAGGCAATTCGCGCGTGTTGAAGTTCAACAAGTTTGGAAACCCCGTTCTCGGGTGGGGAATGAAAGGCAGCGGCCCTGCGCAATTCGATCTTCCGCACTCCATCGCAATTGACGGCGATTTGGTTTATGTGGGCGACCGCGAAAATGGACGTATTCAGGTTTTCGACTTAAATGGCCACTATCTCCGGGAATGGAAGCTGGGTCACCCGTTTGGCCTCTTCATCACGCCGGATCATTTTATCTACATGTCCGACGCGATTGCTGGCCGAATTCTAAAGATTAACCGCGACGGCCACGTTGTCGGGGTGCTGGATGGACCCGCGTCGGACAAAGGACGGCATTTCGATCCACATTCGCTCGCAGTCGATAAAGATAATTCGATTTTTACAGCGGAAGTAATGCCGTGGCGCGCACAGAAATTCCGCCCGAAATGAGCAATCGCGCTTCGGAGACAACATGAGCGAAGCCTTCAAAAGCGAGCGAGCGCCTGAACCAGTAGGGGCGTTTCCGCACGCGAAGCGGGTGGGCGAGTTGTTGTTTCTGTCGGGGATTGGGCCGCGGGTGCGCGGCAGCAAGGAAATTCCCGGCGTGACGCTCGATTCTTCCGGCAACGTTGTCAGTTACGATATCGAAACGCAATGCCACGCGGTATTTGAAAATGTCCGCTTGGTTCTGGAAGACGCCGGCGCGACGTGGCAGGACATTATCGACGTCACGGTTTTTCTCACTGATATGAAAAAGGATTTTCCCATCTACAACCGCATTTACGCGGCGTATTTCGCAGGTCGCGGCAAACCGAATCCGACCCGCACAACGATCGAAGTTCGCGCGCTGCCAACGCCCATCGCGATTGAGCTAAAAGTGATCGCTGCAGTCGGGTAAACGCGCCCCTCTTCTGTCATTCCGAGCGGAGTCGCTCGCCCAGCCGAAGCCTTATGGGACGGCTCGGAGGAATCTCTAGCTTTTTTCTTCCACATTCGGCGTTGGACGTTCGGCGTTGGGCGTTGGACGTTTTCTTTAATTTCGAGCAAGAGCATGAGCAAGAGCACCCGACCTATGCATAAAGCTACGGCGAGGCAGGCGAGCACGAAGGAATTCCGCATCATTTCCGCCGATCACACCGGCATCACCGTTTCGAATCTTGAGCGTTCGCTCGCATTTTGGCGCGATGTTCTGGAATTCGAGCTTTCACACACCGCGCATCAAACTGGCGAACTCGCCAGGGAAATCACTGGTGTTGAAGGCGCGGAGATCAAGCTTGCAGTACTAAAGGCGCCCGGCGGTCACAAAATCGAACTGCTCGAGTATCTCGCGCCTCTGGATCGTAAACGCGCAAATCTTCGACCGTGCGACGTTGGCTCCGTGCATGTTGCGCTGCTCGTTCACGATCTCGACACCGTGCTCGAAAGGATTGCAGCATCGGATTGGAAAGCCGCCGGCAAACCGCAGACACTCACGAAAGGGCCGAATGCCGGTAAGCGCGTCGTTTACGTGCGCGACCCTGATGGAACAACGATCGAACTGATGCAGCAGCCTTCCTAACACTGTCCGGACATGGCAGCGCGATGTTCAATCTCTGAATTCAGCGTTGGACGTTGGGCGCCTGCCACGCCGTAGCCTTGCGTAGGCGGGTTGAGCGTTGGACGTTGCTGCTGATTTATGACAATGCGTTTCTCCGCTGACGAAGATTTCGCGCTGCAACTCGACCGCGAGGACCCGCTACGCCATTTCCGCGAAAGATTTTCTCTGCCACTCGGCAAAGACGGCAACCCGGTCATCTATTTCGCCGGAAACTCGTTAGGCCTGATGCCGAAGGCAGCGAGGCAAATCGTCGAGGAAGAACTGAACAATTGGGCGAACCTCGGCGTTGATGCGCATCACGCTACCGGGACGCCGTGGTATTCGTACCATGAAGCACTGCGCGAACCGACGGCGCGCATCGTTGGCGCAAACTCACTCGAAGTGATCTGCATGAACAGCCTTACGGTGAACCTTCACCTGATGATGGCGACGTTTTATCGGCCGACAAAATCGCGCTTCAAAGTCATGATGGAAGAGCCCGCGTTCCCTTCCGATACCTACGCGATCAAGACCCAGCTCATTCATCACGGGCTCGATCCGAAAGAGGCGCTCGTTCTGGCGCGCCCGCGCAAAGGTGAGTTCATCGTTCGCACGGAAGACATTCTCGATCTCATCGACGAGCAGGCCGACCAGCTCGCGGTCGTGATGATGGGCGCGGTGAATTTTTTTACCGGTCAATTACTCGACATCGAAAAGATCACGGCTGCAGCACAGAAACACGGAATCGTCGCTGGGTTCGATCTCGCACATGCCGCCGGCAACGTGCCGCTCTCGCTACATGACTGGAACGTCGATTTCGTCGTGTGGTGTTCTTACAAATATTTGAACGCTGGGCCGGGTGCAGTCGCGGGCGCGTTTGTGCATGAACGCCACGCGACAAACACAAAATTGCCGCGGCTCGCCGGTTGGTTCGGGAATGATCCGAATACACGATTCAGATTGCATCTCGAGCCGGAGTTCGTCCCCGTACCGTCCGCTGACGGTTGGCAGATTAGTAATCCGCCAATTTTCTCAATGGCACCGTTGCGCGCGTCGCTCTCAATCTTCTATGAAGCCGGCGGGATGGAACCGCTGCGCGCAAAATCGATGAAACTTACCGGCTATCTCGAATTTTTGATCGAACAAATCGGTTCAAGGAAATTTTCGCTTATCACTCCGGCGGACCCGAATGCGCGCGGCGCGCAATTGTCGATCCAGGCGCACGAACATCCAAAGCAGTTACACGAAGAACTTCTCGCCGCTGGTGTGAAATGCGATTTTCGCGAGCCCAACGTGATCCGCGTCGCGCCGGCGCCGCTGTACAACACCTTTCACGAAGTCTGGCGCTTCGCCCAGATTCTCGCTCATCACCAGTAGAACTAATCGGCCTTCTCAGGCGCGATCAGGTCCTCAGCGGCGACGATTTGCCACCGACTGTTGCGCTGCAGCCAGGTGTCGGTCCAGACGAAGCGCCCACGCTCGCCGGAGTGCTTTTCCCAAGTCTCGCTTCCCTGCGCGATCGCCGTCTTGCCGTAGAACCGCACTTTCACATCGTTAAGCCGATTCGAAACGAAATACTTCGGCGCGCTACGCGTTTCATCGATCATACGTTGTTTGTTGTAGAGGTGCCCTTTGGGATCGACCCCGATGAAATCGTCAGCAAGGATACGTTCAATTGCTGAGGTGTCGCCTGTGGCGACCGATTCTGCCCACTGCCGTTCGCTCTCGAGGATATAGCGCTCCGTTTCTTTCTGATCTTTCTGCGCGCTGCAATCGCAAAGGCAAAACACAGCGACAATCGGCAAAGTGCGTTTTAACAGGCGAACCTTCATCTCGATGCTCCTTTAGCATTGTAACATCGGCGAGATCGATAACTTTTTGTCGATGGAAAACTTTATCTGCGTGCAATGCGGAACGCAGTTTGCTGAGACCGCGGAACCGGCGTCATGCTGCCCAATTTGCGAAGATGAACGGCAATTCGTGCGTCACAGCGGCCAGGAATGGACGACGCTAAAACAGCTCGCGGCTAATCATAGCAACCGCATTGAAGATGAAGCGCCGCGGCTTCTCGGAATCGGCACTGAACCGGAATTTGCGATCGGCCAGCGCGCTTTGCTTCTGCAATCGCCCGGAGGAAACCTGCTCTGGGATTGCATCTCTTTGCTGGATGACGAAACAATCGCCGAGGTAAGGGCACGCGGCGGCATCCGCGCGATCGCGATTTCGCATCCGCATTTCTACTCTTCCATGATCGACTGGGCCGAGTGTTTTGACGCCCAAATCTTTTTGCACTCGGCCGATCGCGAATGGGTCATGCGCAAGAGTCCGCACATTCAATTCTGGGAAGGAACGACCGTGTCACTTTGGGAGGGGCTAACGCTAATCAATTGCGGGGGTCATTTTGAAGGCGGCACCGTGCTGCACTGGCCGGCAGGTGCCGGCGGCAAAGGCGCCTTGCTCACGGGCGACATCATTACCGTGGTGCAGGACCGGCGTTACGTCAGCTTTATGCGAAGTTATCCGAATCTCATTCCGCTTGGACCCGCGGCAATACGCCGCATCGTCGAGAGAATCGAACCATTCTCATTCGATCACATCTACGGCGGCTGGTGGGGAGCGAACGTTCTCTCAGACGCCAAAGCCGCGGTGCAGCGCTCAGCCGAGCGTTACCTGCGCGCGATTGCATCCGCCTAGAATTAAGGTCCAGCCAGAAGCCACCTTAGTTTCCACTTTGGAAATCGCCTAAGCGGGTCTATTTGTTACCGGTAACTTTGGAAAAATCCGCGGCGAGGTAGGCCGTGAACCCGCGCAACTTCTTCGGCGAGCTAAAGCGACGCAACGTCTACAAAGTCGCGATCGCCTATGGAATCGTGGCATGGCTGCTTGTCCAGGTCGCCACCCAAACATGTTAAAGGAAGTTCAGCTGGAGATTGCGCACGTCCTGTTCGTTGACACCGTTGGCTATTCGAAGCTTTCGATCAACGAGCAAGCCGCCGCAGTCGATGAGCTAAATGAGGTGGTTTGCGCTTCAG
>JBKPBJ010000144.1:0-4876 GCA_046726875.1 Verrucomicrobiota bacterium | reverse complement strand
AAGAACTGGTTTGCTTCTTGCGTCACATAATCGGTCGATGCCGGTTCCGGCGTGGGCACCTAGGCCAGACCGGAAAAAGGCTCGATCCACCCGGGCAAATCCATCAGAGCGGCCACCAGGGCGATGCGTGCCTTTCCTTGGGGGTTGGCTTGCGCGGCGGTGAGGACTTCTTCCGCAATAGACAAATTCGCGTCAGGGTCGCTGATATTGACGACCTGCAATGCCGACCCCGGAGCAAGCAACGTCTTAAACGCGAACGCAGCGTCCAGCAACTGGTTCATGATGCCCACGCTTCCTCCCACTGCACCGCACATCAGCAGCGCGCCCGAGAACCGTTCAGGGTATTGCTGTATCAGGCCCGCGCTGACCTCGCCGCCCAAAGAATGGCCCCATGCAATCGTCCGGCTCGGCCGGCCGATAAGCGCGTCAAAGGTGTCGAGCACCTCGATCTGCTCCGAAAGGGCCTCGTGAACCCTGAAACCGGGAGACGCAGAGGAACCTGCCAAGGCATAACCATGGGTTAACAGATAGAAGCGCAGGAGAGGGTCTCCCGGAATGGTATTGGCGTCTGCAGTATCCACAGCAGGGACCGGAGTAAAAGAGTAGCCCTGGGTGTACAGGAGCAGCGTTCCGTTCCAGTTTTGCGGAACCTCAATCAGGTAGGTTGCACCATCAGAGAGGTTTCCCGAATACGTCCTGACGCCCCTAATGTTGTGCTGTGCCTGGGTGTTCAATTGCGTCGACAGCAGCACGACAGCAATCAGCCAAGTAAGAGTGAGCAGTGTTTTTTGAACGATTTTTGTTTTCATAGTTGTTGGGTTTTGTTTTGGCCTTCTTTGATTTCGGTCTTCACTGAGGTACTGCAGGAAATTCGGCGCGATATAACGCGGAAAGTTGGCTTCGCCGCGTTAAATCGTTAAAGCGTTGAAGCGTTAAATCGGGAAACAACGGATTACGCAGATGCCGCGGATAAGACAGGCGACAAATCCAGAAGGCAGCTAAGACGCGCCGCACTTCTGCTAGGGAACAACCTTTATTTTCTGGTTGTCTGCCCTTGGAAATTGAAACGCAACCGCGCTTCAAGAAATAACCACGACGGCCCGGTGAGAAATACGCCTGTCTAGCGTGGCCAGTTTCATTCGATGTTTCTCGGCCAATTCGGCAAGATACAGATCGGTAAATTGTCTGCTTGATTGCGCGTCGATGGTTCGGGGCGAGAAATCATCTGGGACAAATCGACAGCGATGTTTCCGGACAAATTCCGAAAGAGCGTTTCGACAAGGCTCCGGTTCGGCGCGAAGAGGAAACGTGTCGCCACTGCTGATTCGCAAAAAGCCCAGTTCGCTGATCGGGCAAGTTGTCGTTTGTTTGCCGCGCAACCAGGCCTCAACCCTCGGCTGGTCTTGATGGTCCCTCCAGATCGCGGCAATCAGCATGTTGACATCGAGCAGATAAATCACGGTGGAAATTGCTCAAGCGCTTTGAAGATTTCCTCACGCGAAATCGGCCGGCCAATGGAAAGCAATGAGTGTTTCCCCTTCCGGCGAATGATTCGAACCTTGTTGCGCGGTTTTAGCTTCGGCCGTTCCATTCGAACCAAAACCAGACGACCGTCACCTTCGGGCACCACGTTAACGACGTCCCCAGTGTCGATCCGGGCTTCCTTTCGAGCCTTGGCCGGTATCACCATCTGCCCCCGACCATAAATGGTTGCATGCATAAAATGAATATGATGTAAGCAATGCTTACACGCAAGAAGTGTGCGGGAATTTCTTAACTGCAGCTTCTGCCTGACTGCGGAAATTTATCTCCCGATCCGTGTGATCCGCGCCATCCGTCGTCGCCTCGTTTCCGGAAATTGGTGTCCATTCGTGCTTAGATCCTGCTTTTCCTTGCAGAGTTTTTGGAAAGCGGGATCGCCGCGCAAAGGGTCCCAGAGCGGATCGAGCCTAAGAAGAGCCGGCGTAACGGGTGGGCCGTAAATCCAGCCCCAATACGGGGTTTGTAACAGCCGCGTAAGAGTTGAAATCGCGCGGCTATTCTCGCCGAAGGTCATCTGGATTAACGCCAGGCCTTCTTCACGGCTAGGTCCGTGCACCCGATCTTTATTCCTCGGCAAAAGAATGATTGCGCGTTCGATTTCCTTTAGGGCTGAGTTCTTATCCCCAAGCGCGGCGTTAGCCAGAGCCAGCACGCCCACAACGTCCGAGTTATCTGGTTGGTCTTTGCAGAGTTGCTCAAGCGTGTTTTGCGCATCTTCGCCGCTTGCCCTTGCACCAGCGGTATCGCTGGCAAGGCGCTGAGTCCAAGCCAGCAAGACCTCATTAACGCCTTTGTCGAGTTCAGAGGTAAAGTGGAATTGAGTTTGCCGGGCTTGAAGCAAGCGAACGGCCTCACCGTGCTTCCGTTCAAGTTTCAATTGAGTAACCTTGATCCGAAAGGTTTCCTCATTAGGAATCTGCGCGTTTATTTCTGATAACAATTTAGCGGCTTCTTGCAGGTTACCCTCAGCCTGGTAAATGCCGGCCTTGAATGCCATCACATCTGGATCATTAGGGAGGATGTCTAAGGCTCGATCGTAGAGCTTTAGCGCAGCTGGGAATTGCCGAAGCATGCTGTAAGTCCATGCGGTGTCCGAAAGTAACTCCAGATTGCGTGGATCCAGGACGAGGGCTTGCTCAAAGTAGGCAATGTTTTCATCCCAGTTTCCCTCGCGTCGGGTAACTCGCCCGAGAGCCCATGGCACCTCGCTGCTGCCTGGAAACATCTTGCTGACCTGTTTGAAAGTGGTTTTGGCCAGTCCGTAATCACGCAGCACCTGGTATTGGTAGTAAGCAAGGGCGAGCTGGGTTTCGGGCGAGTTCGGTTGGAGTTTCTGCGCATTCTCCGACGCATTTCTAGCCGCATCGCGCCGCGCTGCAGTGGTATCAGCGCGGCGGAAGTAAAGATTCGCGTCCGCACGAGAAAGCCGCGCCCAGGCAAGCGCAAAATTGGGGTCAAGCTGCACCGCCCGCTCATAGGAATCGGTTGCTTTCAAATTATCATCGACCGAGTAGTTGCTGCGTGCTTGGAAAGCCAGGCCGCGGAGATACGCATCGTAAGCCTCCGGATTGTTTGTCGGTTTAACTGCTAGGGCTTGCTCCTCGTGACCGGTTAGCTTGGCTTGTAACGACTCCGCGATTCGCTTGGCGATCTCGCTCTCAACGCCAAAGATGTCCGTCAGCTTCCGATCATAGGTCTCGGCCCAGAGGTGGGAATCGGTTTGCGCGTTAACCAACTGAACATTGACCCGCACCTGGTTAGCCACTTTTTGCACGCTACCCTCAAGAATGTTTGCCACGTCAAGCTGCTGCGCGATTTCACGTAAGTTGTCCGGGCTGCTTTTGTATTTCTGCGTCGAGGTGCGTGAAATAACTTTGAGGTCAGCGATCTTAGCTAAGCGTGTCAGGATTTCCTCTTGAATGCCGTCGGCAAAATAAGCGTTTGCTTTTTCTTCGCTTAAATTTTCGAATGGCAATACCGCGATTGATTTTTCCGGCGGGCTCCGCGCCGCCGACTTGGGTGCCGTTCCCTGTCTTTCCTCGCAAAGTTTTTGGAAAGCGGGATCGGCGCGCAACGGGTCCCAGAGCGGATCGAGCCTAAGAAGGGCCGGCGTAATAGGTCCTGGGCCGTAGATCTGGCTATTATATGGCGTTTTTAACAGTCGCGTGAGAGTCGAGATTGCGCGGCTATTCTCGCCGAACATCGACTGAATTAATGCCAGGAACTCTTCCGAGCCAGCTCGATCTTTAGCACTCGGCGACAGCATGATTGCACGGTCGGCTTCCTTTAGGGCCGAGTCTCTCTCCCCGAGCGCGGCATAAGCCAGAGCCAATGGTATCGCACAAGCGGGGTTATCTGGTTGCTCTTTGCAGAGCGGCTCCAGGGTGTTGCGCACTTGTTCAGCGGTAGCCATCGCGCCAGTCGTGTCGCCGGCAAGGCGTTGGACGAAAGCTAGATGGAGCAGATACTCGCTTTTGTCGCCTTCAGAACGAAAATGGAATTGCGCCAATCGGGTGTGCAGCAATCGGATGGCCTCGGCGTGATTTCGTTCAAGTCTCAGTTGGCAGACTTTGGCTCCGAAGACAGGCAAGGAAATAGTCCGCTCGTTTACCTCCGCTAATAACTTAGCAGCTTCTGGCAGGTTACCCTGGGCCTGATAAACGCAGGCCTTTAACGCCATCACATCCAGATCGTTTGGGATAATGTCCAGCGCCCGATCGTAGAGCTTTAGCGCTGTTGGGAATTGCCGAAGCATCGCGTAAGTGAATGCCGTTTCATCCAGTAACTGCACGTTGTGTGGATCGAGGACGAGGCCTTGCTCGAAGTAGGTAATGCTTTCATCCCAGTGTCCCTCGCGTCGAGTGATTAAGGCCAAGGCAATTGGCACCTCGCTGCTACTCGGCAACATTTTGCTGACGAGCCCGAACGTGGTTTTGGCACGCCCGTAATCACGCAGCACCTGATATTGGTAGTAACCCGAGGCGAGCAGGGTTTCAGCCGAGTTCGGCTGGAGTTTCTGCGCATGCTCCAAAGCTCCTTTGGCCGCATCGCGGCGAGCGGCGGCGTCCAAGTCGAAGTAAAAGTACGCGTGTGCACGAGAAAGTCGCGCCCAGGCAAGCGCAAAATTGGGGTCAAGCTGCACTGCCCGCTCGAAGGAATCGATGGCTTTCCGTTGTGGATCAGACGCCAACATGGGGTTCCTTGTTTGAAATGCCAGGCCGCGCAAATACGCATCGTAAGCCTCCGGATTGTTTGTCGGTTTAGCTGCCAAGGCCTGCTCCTCCCGCCCGGTTATCTTCGCCTGCAATGATTCCGCGATTCTCTTGGCGATCTC
>JBKPBJ010000143.1:0-10552 GCA_046726875.1 Verrucomicrobiota bacterium | reverse complement strand
GTGCAACTGCATCGGGTTGGCGCGCGCTCAGGAAACCGACACTGGTCGCGCAGTTTTGGCCGTTCTTTCTCCGCTAATAGTTTGTTGCGGCTTCGTATTCGTCATCCTGTTTATGTTTGGTGCGTTGGGCGCCTGGGCGTCGCATCATTAGCAGTCACCAAATGCAGTTTTCTGTTCGGCAGCTTGCTCCGGGCGAGCTTGACCACGAGTTAATTTGGTTGAGCGCCTCGGTCTTGTCGCTCGGTTTTGCAGCCGCTTGGCTAACGATTGGCCTGCCGTGGCCGCGGTGCGTGTTTCACGACCTTACCAACCTGCCGTGCGTCACGTGCGGAATGACGCGATGCGGCATCCAATTCTTTCACGGCCATTTTCTTGCGGCATTGCAATGGAACCCATTCGTCTTCGCGGTCCTTTGCGGCTTGATTGTGTTCGACGCATATGCGCTTGCAACGGTCGTAGCGCGCACGCGGCGAGTGCGGATCCACGTTTCGACGCAGCGCGCGAAAATATTTTTGCGCATCTCAGTGATCTCGGCGCTCACGCTAAACTGGATTTATTTGCTGCTGCACTGGCGCAACTTTTGAACTGCGCCTTGTAGCCGAGGTCGCTGACCTCGGCACCGCAGAACGACGCCATTTGCCCGCCGCGGTCAGCGCTCGCGGCTACAGTATCAGCACCGCAGCTGCAAAATCTGTGTCCATCCGTGTCCATCTGTGCCTAATTTGGCGCCATGCGAATTCTCGTCACAGGCGGCGCAGGTTTCATCGGCTCGCATCTGGTTGAGAAGCTGCTCGCTGTCAGCCATGAAGTGGTGATCCTGGACGATTTCAATGATTTTTACGACCCACAGATTAAGCACGCTAACATTGCTGATTTCGCAAAAGACGTAACCGTTTGCCATGTCGACCTTCGCGACCGCGACTCGGTGCGAACTGTGTTTCGCCGCGAAAAAGTAGACGTGATCGCGCACCTGGCGGCGCGCGCTGGTGTTCGGGCGTCCATTCAACACCCGCGGCTTTATTACGACACAAACGTCATCGGCACATTGCATCTTCTGGAGGCAGCACGGGTGACAGGAGTTGAGCGATTCATCTTCGCTTCGAGTTCGTCTGTGTACGGCGCTTCAAAGACGATCCCATTTTCTGAGGAGCAACATCTGACCCAGACACTCAGTCCATATGGCGCGACAAAAATTGGAGGCGAATTTCTTTGCTCGACGTATTCGCACCTTTACCAGATGCGTGTTGTAGCTCTGCGGTATTTCACTGTTTACGGCCCGCGGCAGCGGCCCGATCTGGCGATTCATCAATTCACCCGGCGCATTTACGCCGGCCAACCGATCGATCAATTTGGGGATGGCACCACGCGCCGCGATTACACCTACATCGATGACATCATTCAGGGCACCATGGCCGCGCTCGATTACGATGGCCCGCTGTACGACATGTTTAACCTCGGCGAAAGCCAAACCATTCAGCTGAAAGACCTAATCTCTGCGATCGAAAATGCGCTGGGCAAACAAGCAAAAATTAACGAGCTACCAGAGCAGCCCGGCGATATGCCGCTGACATATGCAGACATATCGAAAGCGAGAAAATTGCTGGGTTATAATCCAACAACGAAGTTGAGCGAAGGCTTACCCAAATTTGTAGAGTGGTTTCTACGGAAGCAAAACCGAGGATAGCCTCGCTTTTAACAGGGGAGCGCGAGCATGTTGCCGGACGGCCTTTCGTCACGCGAACTGCGAACTCGCTTGCCTCACCACTCGTCAGCCGTTTAAACATTTGCGGCAGAATGCTCGCGCTCCCCTTCTGACCAGCTGCGACCTTCAATTTGCATCTAAATGTTGTAATCTTCGCCTGTGATTTCCAAATTGCCTTTCGAGCAGCGCGCCTGTTTTATCGCCGGCCAGGCTAAATCGGGCACCACGCTGTTGGTGGCATTGCTCGACAGTCATCCTGAGTTGCTTGTGCTGCCGGAGGAAACGGCGTATTTCCCGACCGTCCTGACCAAATACGCGCCTCGCGGGCGTCGGGCACAGTTTGATTACATAACGAAACAGTCGCTCTCGAACGTGCTCTTTGGCGGTCCGTGTAAATGGGGCAAACGCAATTACGCCACATTTCCGCGCGAACAGTTCCTGAACACATTTGAGCGAGCGGCATTCGACCCAGCGAACGCCGAACAGGATTTGCTGGTGCTGTTGGTGAAAGCGTACGCAGCCACCCTGGGTCGCTCTCTCAACACGGTCGGGCGGTGGGTCGAGAAAACTCCAGCCAATCGCAATCACATCACCGCGATTCGCAATCGCTTCCCTCATGCAAAAATTCTGGTGACGCTGCGAGACCCTCGTGCCATTCTCGCGGCGCAAATCGCGCTGGAGAAAACAAGACAAACGGGACGGTTCTCGACTTATTACGTCATCGCGCATTGGCGCGTAGCTGCAAAGCTGGCGAAGCAAATCCGCGACGGGGAGGTACCGGGATTCGTTGTACCGTACGAAAAGTTGGCGCGTGACCCAGCCAGAACAATGGAACAAGTTTGCGGGTACCTTGAGATCCACTTCGATCCGGACACAGTGTTGACGCCGACGAAAGTGGGCCGGTTCTGGAGCGGCAACTCCGCGGCGCGGATAAACTTTTCGCAAATCAGCACCGAACCTGTGACGCGCTGGGAACGCGAGCTTTCCAAGGATGAAATCGGCTGGGTGGAATGGCATTGCCGCGATCTGATGCCGGAGTTTGGCTACGAACCGCGGTTGAGCCGACGCGAAGTGCGCTATTTCGTTAGGCCAATTCGCGGCGAGCGCCCGCGAGAGTACCTCAAATCACGAGCCTATTCACTGCGCGACGATTGGATTCGAGGCGAAGTCTGACGTGTCTGACTTGCAATTTCGTAGTAAGCAAGCCATAATGAGCCCGAGATGTCGGGAATCTTCTTCGATCTTCCGAGCGTCCGGTTCCTACAACGATTCAGAGTTCTTGAACTGATGCTGCAAACGTTCGCGGCATCACTGTTTCGTTCGTTGAGTATGCCGGCTTGCGCTTTGAGACGAGTCCATTCCCGGTATGACGAGGCGGAGTTTCCATCGGCGTCGCAGAGTGCTTGGAACGAGTTTGACTCGGCTCTTGATGAGTCGCGCGCCACGGACGGTGTCCCGAGCCTTTTCGGGGCGCTCCGCCCTTTTGGCAATTGGACAACAGTTAAGGATCAACATGAACTCTTATTCATCCGGAAGACGCCCACGCCGCTCCCGCGGTGGGGGCCGCCGCAGAGGAAATCACGAACGCGTTCGGGAGCCACAGGAACCGGCGAAGACGCAGAAAAAGACGTTCTGGCAGCGTGTTGCCGAATTTTTCGGCAACGGTGGCGAGAAAAGGAAAGCAGCGGCACAACCGCGCAATGGCGCGCAGCCATCGCGACCTGCGCGCAAACCCGAACGGGTTGAAGTCACGTCGCCGCGTCTCTACGTTGGCAACTTGTCGTTCGATGCCACCGAGAGCGATCTCTTCGAATTGTTCAACGGCGTTGGACACGTGCAAAACGCAGAGGTTGTAAGCTACCGGCACAACCAGCGCTCGAAAGGTTTTGCATTTGTGCAAATGCAAACCGTCGAGGAAGCGAAACGCGCGGTGGAGGAATTGCACGACAAGGAATTTCTCGGTCGCAGGCTTGTGGTTAGCGGCGCCAAATCCGATCAGCATCAGCCGCGTTAGCGCGTTCCGTTTCACATTCGCTTAGAATCGTAGGTTCGGCGCGCAGCGCCGACTTTCGAAAGCTTTCGGGACAGGACGGCGGCCTATCTCTTAATCTCGAGATAAGCGCGCGCCTCGACGTGATTCGTCCCGGGCTGGAACTGTTCGACGCGCATTTGTTTCAGGAACCAGCGGCCCTCGATTTTTTGTGCTGATACTACCTCAAAGCGTTTGATCAATTGCGCATTCCAGTCGTAGCCCTCTATGCGCATCAGTGCGCCGCTCGCCTTGTCCACCCACAGCAACAAGTTCGAATACGGCGACTCGCGCGAGGGTGCGCGTAACTGCAGTTTCCAACATTTTCGCGTGCGGACATTTTCCTCGCCTAACACGCGCGTGGCGTCCCAGTAGAGAAATTTGAATGCAAGATCTCCGTACGTCGCAATTGTGCCGCGAATTTTTTCCTGGAGCTTCGATGCGCCGACTTTTTCCGTTCCGGCGTCGCTTACCAGCTCGAGACGTGAGCTGTTTTCGCCGAGGCGCAACTCCAAAGTCTCATCCGGATTTGTGAATGTATACCTAATCAGGGGTCCATTCTGAACCAGATGAAACGGAATCTTCACGTCATCCTGACGAAGCTGCCCTTGCAGGTCGATCTGCTGGCGCGACTCTACCATGCGAACTGAATCGAGAATGTCTTTGGCTGAGGGCGACGGCTCGGCGAAAACCGACAAGACTGCGAACGTCATAGAAATGACGAATGTCGAATGACGAATGTCGAAGGAATGACGAAATCCAAATGAGCAATGGCAAACCTTCGATTGCATGTTCGTCATTCGTGCTTCGTCATTGGACCGCGTTTGTTTATTAGATCGGAAGCGATTAATCCTTAATCCCGATCGCCCTCTGTCGCATGGATCAAACTCTTTTTCACCTAATCAACCAACAATGGACGAGTCCGGCCCTCGACTTGTTCATGGCGGGGTTGAGCGATTCTCAGATTTGGCGGCCGTTCCTTATCGCAATTGGAATTAGCGCGGTGCTGTTCGGCGGATTCAAAGCACGCGCGTTCATCATCTGTCTGGTCATCTCTCTGGCAATCGCGGGACTGATCACGACTGCATTGAAATCTAGCGTGGCCCGCCACCGACCAAAACACGTCCAGAGTGTTCGGATGGTGCAGTTACAAAAAGCTCGCCCAAAGTTTGTTACGCTTTTTAAAAAGCCGGTCATTCGGTCTTCTGATTCGTCCGATCGCACCCGCTCGGGACCATCTTTTCCGTCTGGACACACTGTAAATAACACGATTGCCGCGACGTATTTTACTTTGTTTTACCGGCGCCGCGGCTGGCTGTACTGGTTTGTCGCTTTAGGAGTTGCATATTCGCGAATTTACCTCGGCGCACATTGGCCCAGCGACGTGGTAGCGACACTCTTTCTCGGAATCGGTGAAGCATTGGTTCTGCTCAGCTTCTTTGAGTTAATCTGGAGAATCGCAGCGCGGAAATGGCTGCCAGACGTGTTTGCTCGTCATCCGAGTTTGCTTGGTGATTTCAATGGTAGGGCGCGATCGCCGGGCGCGCCGCAACGCGCAACATGAGCACAACGCGCGCAGTCTGGCTCTTTATCGCTGCGCTGACGGCGATTCGTTTTTCACTTCTGGCAACGACAGATCTGTCCTTTGACGAAGCGCATTACTGGATGTGGTCGGAACGACTGGCGCCCGCCTACTTCAGCAAGGGACCTGGTATCGCCTTCGCCATACGCGCGAGCACTGCGTTTTTTGGCGCGACCGAGTTTGGTGTTCGCTTCTTCAGTCCGGTTCTTGCAGCGGCCACAAGTCTCCTCCTGTTCTATTTTGCGCGCCGTTTGTTCGGCGCAACCGCTGGTCTGTGGGCAGTCATTGCGTTGAATGCCACACCGATTTTCAACATCGGCGCGGTCCTGATGACGATCGATGCGCTGTCAATTTTTTTCTGGATCGCGGCGATGTTTACCTTTTGGCTCGCCATGGAAACCCCCGAACGCTTTCGGGGCTCCTGGTATTGGCCGCTTACGGGTCTGCTGATCGGACTCGGTTTTCTCTGCAAATACACGAACGCGTTCGAATTAATTTCGGTGCTACTCGTGCTGGCGCTCGTGCCACGCCTGCGACGGGAATTCAAACGACCCAGCGTGTATTTGCTGATCGGGACGTTCGTTATTTGCACGATTCCGCCGATTGTCTGGAACGCGCAACACGCCTGGATCACGCTGGCGCATTTGCGCTCGCGCGGGAATCTCGAGCGCGGCTTTGGCTTTCATCCGGCCGAGGTGCTCTCATTTCTCGCTCAACACTTCATCGTGTATTCGCCGCTGCTGTTTCTCGCGCTGGCATGGGGAGCGATCGCAAGCTGGCGGCGTATCAATCAGCAATTCAAAGTCCTGTTCCTGATGTGGTTTGGCTTACCAGTGTTTGTTTTTTATTTGCTTCTGTCGCTTAACAAGAGCGCAGCGCCGAATTGGGATGGACTCGCGTTTTTTGGTTTCGGACTAGTCGCGACGTATTTCTGGTGGGAACGGCTTCGAACGAGCATTCCTTTACGCATATGCGCCAGCGTCGCCGTCCTGGTGGGATTGATCATGAGCGTAATCGCGTTGGACACAGATTTGCTGCGGGTAGCCGGTTACCAACTGCCGCGGAGTGATCCGAGTGATCGGATCCGTGGATGGAAAAGCGCGACGGGCGCGCTGGAAAAAATGCGCAACAATCTTGAAGCGCAATTGGGCGAGAAACTCTTTCTCATCGCTGACGCCCGCGATCGCGCGTCGGAGATCTCGTTTTATCTGCGGGAGAAACGAGTGGAAGGCCCGGAGCATCCGCCCGTTTACATTCCCGAATCGCAAGACATGGTGAATCAGTTTTCGTTTTGGCCGCGCTACGACCAATTCGTCGAACTACAACCTGGGATGCAACGACCGGAAAGCGAGGTTTACACCGAAGAGAACGGAATCAACTTGTTCGTAGGACGCGATGCGCTTTTCGTTAGGGCGGGAGAAAAAGAACATGTGCCTCACAGCATCCAGGCCGCATTTCAATCCACCGAGCCATTGGGGACAATCGAAGTGTCGCGTTACGGAAAGGTAATACGGATTTGGCAGGTGTTCCTGTGCCGAAGTTATCGCACACTGCCTTTATGAGAAACAGCTTAGACGCATCCTGTAGCCGCTTCGCTGTGCAAAGCGCAGGCGATAATCTGTCTACAAATCAAGCGTCACGCGTCTCACAGAGACGCGGCTACAGCATTTGAGGAAATGCTTAACTTCAGAACGATCCGAATCCGAAGGGATTGGGCAGTGTTATGACCCGCACGCCGGATTCTCCCGCAGTTTCCGTCATCGTTCCTGTGTACAATGAGGAAGAGAATGTTCCGATCCTGCAAGCGGAACTCAGAGCAGCGCTCAAGGGCATTGATCACGAATTCATTTTTGTTGATGACGGATCAGCCGATCACACCGCCGAGCGAATTGAAGCCGCGCCGAATGTGCGAGTGATCCGTTTTGAAAAAAACGCTGGGCAGAGTGCTGCGATGTACGCGGGGCTGCAAGCCGCGCGCGGAGCGATCCTCGTTCTGATTGACGGCGATTTGCAAAACGATCCCGCCGATATTCCCAAATTAATCGGTGAAATTTCACGCGGCGCCGATCTCGTTTGCGGTTATCGCGCGCAGCGCAGGGACACACGTGTGAAACGGCTCACCAGCCGGATCGCAAACGCAGTCCGGAGCCGTTACACAAAAGACGGCGTGCGCGACACCGGTTGCACGCTCAAAGCAATGCGACGCGAGTGCGTCAGCGCGCTGGTTCCGTTCAAGGGAATGCATCGCTTTATTCCCGCGCTGGTCAAAAACGCAGGCTACCGCTTGGTCGAAATTCCTGTGAACCATCGGCCCCGGCGTTTTGGTCAAACTAAATACGGTCTGGGCAATCGTGCCGTGCGCGCTACCATCGACATGTTCGGTGTGCGGTGGTTGCTCTCGCGGCGATTGAATTACAAGATTCGCGAGAGTTAGGCCCGGCAACATGCCCGCGCTCCCGGAAAACGCGCTTGTCAAGCCATGCGCTGCCGCTAAGCTTGGCCTCCCGCACGGAGAAGCATCCGTATGTCCCTGGCCAATTTACTCTCTGCCGAACAAATCCTCCCGGAGATGAAAGCTACCGAGCGTTGGTCGGCTATTGTTGAGCTGATCGATGTGCTTGTTGGCCTTGGGAAAATTAAACCCGCTGATCGCGACTCCATTCTTGCCGCGCTAAGGCAACGCGAGGAGACCATGAGCACAGGCATCGGATTCGGAATTGCCATACCGCATTGTTCATCCGATCGGCTTGACGAAGTGGTGGCGGCGTTCGGAAGGTCCACCAAAGGCATCGACTTCGACGCGTTGGATAATGCGCCGGTAAAGTTCGTTGTTTTGTTTATCGTGCCGAAAAATCAATTTCAAACGCACCTGCGGACGCTGGCCTCCATAGCAAAATTTCTGAATGACCGCTCTGTGCGGGAGAGTCTCGCCAGCGCGAAATCCGCCGACGAAATTTTGGCGATCTTTCGTGAGCGCTCGTAATTTTGCAGCCGTCGCTCTGTGAGCGACGCGGCCGCACGTGCCTGGCACCTCGGCGTCGCGCTTCCCACAGGGAAGCGGCTACAGGTTGGCCGATGCAAACTTTCCAGTCATTACTAGCGAAAAAGCTTTCCGACGCTTTGGCGCGCGCCGGCTTGCCCGAAGCAGGTGAGTTGACCCAGGCGACCGATCCGCGCTTTGGCGATTACCAGACCAACGTTGCTCTCGTACTTGGGAAACAGCGTGGCGAAAATCCGCGCGCACTGGCAGAAAAGATCGTACCGCATTTGGACGTTGACGATGTCTCCGAGCCTCCTGCTGTCGCTGGCGCTGGCTTTATCAACTTCAAATTGTGTCCTGCCGCGATAGAAAAACATGCGCTCGACGTCTTGCGAGATGGGCGACTCGGCGTACCCGAAACAGAATCACCACAACGCATCGTCATTGATTTCGGATCGCCCAACGTAGCGAAGCCGATGCATGTCGGTCATATCCGCAGCACGGTACTCGGTGACGCGCTGGCGCGCGTTGCTACATTTCTTGGGCACGAAGTGATTCGGGACAATCACATCGGCGACTGGGGGACACAGTTCGGGATGGTGATTTGGGGTTGGAAAAACCTCCTGGATCGAAAGGCGCTGCAGCGCGATCCGCTCGCCGAGATCGTACGCATTTACAAGCAAACAAATGAACGAGCGAGCAGGGACCCGGAAGTTCGTGAAGCCTGCCGTCAGGAACTTGTGAAATTGCAGGCCGGTGACAAGGAAAACACGGACATTTGGAACGAATGCGTCGCGTTTTCGATGCAGGATTTCGAGCGCGTTTACAAACTGCTGGATGTTCATTACGACCTGCAGTGCGGCGAAAGTTTTTATCACGACCGATTGCCCGGCGTGGTAGATCGGCTGCTCAAAGCGGGTGTAGCCGAGATCAGCGAAGGCGCTGTAGTGGTGTTCTTCCGCGACGATCCAGAATTAACTGATAAACCTCTGATCATTCGCAAGCGGGATGGCGGCTTCAATTACGCAACGACCGATCTGGCTACGATCGATTATCGGGTAAACGACTTGAAAGCCGACGCAATTTGGTACGTCGTTGGCGCGCCGCAGACGTTGCATTTCAAACAGATTTTCGCGGTCGCCCGGCGAGAGGGTTACAAAGCCGATCTGCGCCACATCATTTTTGGAAGTGTGCTCGGGGAAGATCGCAAACTCATGAAGACGCGCTCGGGTGAGAATGTTCCTCTGCGCGAGCTTCTCGAGGAAGCGTGCAGGCGCGCCCGAAAAATTATCGACGAAAAAAATCCAGACCTGAGCGAGGAAGAAAAGAACGACATCGCGGAGAAGATCGGTATCGGCGCCGTAAACTACGCCGATCTCTCGCAGTACCGGACCACGGACTACATTTTTTCCTGGGACAAGATGCTTTCGTTGCACGGGAACACCGCACCCTATTTGCAGAACGCGTATGTCCGAATTCGCTCGATCTTCCGTAAGGCAGGCGAGTCTACTGTAGCCACGCCCCTGTGGGGCGTTGAAGGCGCACAACAAAAAGAGACCGGCCACAGGCCGGTGGCTACAGGATTGACGTTGGCTGCTCCCGCCGAACGCAATCTCGCAAAACGATTGTGTCAGTTTGCCGAGATTGTTCCGCAAGTCTTGAACGGGTTTCGTCCAAACATCCTTGCAAACTATTTGTTCGAACTGGCGAACAGTTTTCATGCCTTTTACGAAAGCTGCCCCGTTTTGAAATCAGATGAACCGGCTCGCAGCTCGCGTCTGGCGTTATCCGATCTTACGGGGCGAGTGTTGCAGCGTGGCCTGGACCTGCTTGGGATCAAAGTGCCCGAACGGATGTAACGGCATTTTGTCATTCCGAGCGAAGTCGAGGAATCTCTGGATCTCTTACCGTTTGACCAATCTATCGAAGAAGGACATTGAGAGATGTCTCGGCTTCGCTCGACATGACACGCATCCCCACCTGCACCTACCGATTGCAATTCAATCGGTGGTTCACGTTTACCCAGGCGCGTGAGATCGTGCCGTATCTGCACGCGCTGGGAGTGAGCGATGTATACGCGTCGCCATACTTTCAGGCGAGCCCCGAGAGCCTGCACGGTTACGATATCACTGATCATAACAAGCTGAACACGGCCATCGGTTCGCGTGCGGATTATGAAGCATGGGTGGCGCAACTGCGGGCGCACGGCATGGGCCAAGTGCTGGATTTTGTTCCAAACCATGTCGGCATTGCCGACGA
>JBKPBJ010000142.1:0-3281 GCA_046726875.1 Verrucomicrobiota bacterium | reverse complement strand
TTTTTCGCTATCGGATTTTAACCCCGAGAATACGGGAATCGCGCAACGTTCGCGCACAAACGTTTCGTACACACCAAGCATTCGCTTGGTTTCTTCTCGCGCTTCTGCTTCCGTTTCGTGAACGGTGTGGCCTTCCTGCCATAGAAATTCCGTAGTGCGCAGGAACAATCGCGTCCGCATTTCCCAGCGCACGATGTTGCACCACTGATTGATCAGGATCGGTAAGTCACGATACGATTGCACCCATTTCGCGTAGCTCGCGCCGATGATGGTCTCGCTCGTCGGCCTAACGACCAGCGGTTCGGTCAATTTCGATTCCGGGTCGGGCATTAACCCGGCCTTTTCATCGGTTTTGAGCCGGTAATGCGTAACCACGGCGCATTCTTTGGCAAACCCTTCGACGTGCTCCGCTTCCTTCGCGAAGTAACTCAACGGAATAAACAAAGGAAAATAGGCGTTGCGATGACCGGTGGCGCGAATCAGCGCGTCCAGCTGGCGCTGCATGTTTTCCCAGATCCCGTAGCCCCACGGACGAATGACCATGCAGCCGCGCACGTCCGAAGGCTCGGCCAATTCGGCGGCGCGAATCACCTGCTGATACCATTCCGGAAAATCTTCGTCGCGCCGCGGCGAAATCGCAGTCTTTGTGCTGGATGAAGTGGCCATTATGAAATCGGCGTTTCACAGAAACGCCCTACAATTGTAGGGCGGCTGTGTCAGCCGCCAAGAGCTGTTTTGCTCAGATTGGTGCACGCAAACAACAATTCTCGCGTGAACCAGTGAGGGTTGACAGGCACGTGCATCACCCATACGTTTCGTGCCCTTTTTTCTTACATGAAAACGTTTTCCGCCAAAGCGACCGAAGTGCCGCGCAAATGGTGGGTCATCGACGCCCAAAACCAGGTGCTCGGTCGCGTCGCGGTCAAGGCTGCCAACCTGCTCCGCGGGAAGGAAAAAACGATTTTCACGCCACATGTGGACACCGGAGACTTTGTCATTGTCATCAACGCGGAAAAAGTCCGGCTCACCGGAAAGAAGGAAGAACAGAAAAGTTATATGAGTTTTTCCGGTTACGTAGGCGGACACAAGTCCGAGAGTGTCCGGGCGCGTCGCGCTCGCCATCCCGAATTGCTGATCGAACGCGCCATCCGCGGAATGATTCCGCACAATCGGCTTGGTCGGCATGTTTATCGGAAGCTGAAAGTGTACCGCGGCGATTCGCATCCGCACGAGGCGCAACAGCCTGAAGCTGTCAAACTTTGAGGTCCCGATCCATGCCACAAGCTGAGGAATTTATCGCCACAGGGCGCCGCAAAACATCAGTCGCACGCGTTCGCATGATGCCGGGCAGCGGAAAAATCGATATCAACGGCCGGACCTTCGAAGATTATTTCCCGACTGCGCCGTTGCAGAATGTGGTTTTGCAACCTCTGCAGAATGCGAAGGCGGTTAACACTTACGACTTGTTCATTCATGCCAGCGGCGGCGGCATCATGGGTCAGGCCGGCGCGGCACAACTGGCGATCGCGCGAGCGCTTCTTCAAGTCGACGCAAATTTGCGAGGCCCGCTAAAATCCGAGGGCTTGCTGCGTCGCGATCCGCGCATGAAAGAACGGAAGAAATCCGGGCAACCCGGCGCGCGGAAACGGTTCCAGTTCTCCAAACGTTAGGTGAATTCAGTACCGTAGCGCCTGTAGCCACGGCTTTGGGCCGTCTCTGCTAGCAAAAACAGCAGCGGAGCCAAGGACCGGCCACAGGCCGGTGGCTACAACATACATAATGGTAGGGTCGGCGCGCTGCGCCGACCGGACGCCGCAGCGCGGCGTCCCTACCACAGAATCCTAAGGTTTCTTTGGCGACGGCGTGCTCTGCGGCTGGTTCGGCGCGGGCGGAGCTTGCGGCGCTGGCGCGGCAGGAACCGCCAGCATCGGCGGAACCGTTGGCACCGCGGTAGGTGGCGGCGGCGTCGATGTCGTGATCGGCTTAAGCAAGCGCAATTGCTGCATCGCCTCGCCAGCCCAAAAGCTTGTTCGGTATTGGGTGAGGATGGTTTCGCAGACGCGCCGCGCGTCGTCGTTCCGATTTTTCGCCTTGAGAATGTACACCTGTGAAAGCATGGCCAGCGGCGCAGCGTAACTGTTAGGGTAAGCCGACGCGATCTGCTGATACATCTTCAAGGCTTCATCTGTTTTGCCCATCGATTCCAGATTAGCCGCGATTGCCAACTTCGCCGTGCTCACAAGCTCATGCTTGGGGTACTTCGCGGTAAAAGTTTCGAGCGTTTTGTTCGCCTCACTGAATTTCCTTTCCTTCCGCTGCGCTTCGGCGAGCAAAATGTACGCATCGGCGGCGGCTGGCGTGTTGGAGTAACGTGCGATTACCTGTTCGTACTGTTGCGCGCTATTCGCGCTCGCCAACGCGGCTGATGCAGCCGCGGCGCGGCGATCGGAATACAACCGATAACCAGTGAATGCAGTAGCTGCGAGCAGCACGACGATCGCCGCCGCGATAATCGGGTTTTTGAAACGCTCCCAAAAAAAACGCGTTTCCAGTGCGACATCACGAGATGGAGGTGGCGCTGTTGGCATAAACGTCGTGTGCTGGATCAGTTTGAAAACCGTGTGAGCGTCGTCTTATGCCACGCGAAGGTTTCTCGCGCAAGCGCCGGAAACACCTATACCCTACTCTGTCATTCTGAGCGAAGCGAAGCTGCAACGCAGCCCCGAAAGCTTTCGGGGCGAGGCCAGGCTTTCAATCTCAGTTCATCGTTTCTGACGCATTGTCGAAACCGACTAGCCAGAGATGTTTGAAAGCCTGGTCTTATGGTTCGCATTTCGTTGCAGCGCTTCGCTCAACATGACAACAAGCACAAGCCGGGCGGAGCATTGCCTGCCACGATACAATATAGTCATGAATGCATTCTGGAATTCTTTTGAAACATTGCTGGGCCTGGGCGTGGAGCCGACGGATTTGACGTTCGTTCAAATTTCTCTGCGTGGGATCATAGTCTTTCTTGTCACATTGACCACAATGCGGCTTGGGCACAAACGCTCACTCTCGCGCAAGACTCCGTTCGACGCTGTGTTGCTTGTGATCCTTGCAGCAGTGCTTTCGCGCGCCATTAACGGCTCAGCAGCTTTTTTCGCCACACTCGGCGGAGGCGTGGTTTTAGTGCTGCTCCATCGCCTCTTCGCATTTCTGGCATTCTATTCCCACGGGTTTGGGATTCTGGTCAAAGGCAGGCCTGATGTCATTGTGCGCGATGGACAACCCGATCTGAA
>JBKPBJ010000141.1:0-17175 GCA_046726875.1 Verrucomicrobiota bacterium | reverse complement strand
GGGCGGCAGCTACACTTGGCAGGCCGGCCGTTTTCACAACCTGGAAAGCAGCAAATACATCGTAGATCCAAACGGCGGCGATGCGCACGGCTTCGTCACCGGCAAAGAAGTTGCCTGGGCCATCAGCCGCGCGATGGCGTAGCTGTAAAATTCGACGCTATGCAAAGCGGCTGCGTACGGCGCCTGATCTGCGCCTAAGCTGACACATGACCGTGCTCGAGGTGCTGCAATCGACAACGGGCTATTTCCAGAAACACAACATCGACAATCCACGTTTGAACGCGGAGCACCTGTTGGCGCATGTGCTGGGCCGCAAACGCATCGAGTTATATCTGGAGTTCGAGCGGCGGTTGCGCGAATCGGAACTTACGCCGTTGCGCGAATTGGTGAAGCGCCGCGGTGCAGGCGAGCCACTTCAGCATCTGCTCGGCACGATTGAGTTCTGCGGGCGCACTTTTCGCTGCGACAAGCGCGCGCTGGTGCCGCGACCTGAAACGGAGCAGCTTGTTGAGCTACTGATCTCACACTTCAAATCCGAAATTGAATATTCTCGCATGGTCGACGTTGGAACCGGCAGCGGCGTCATCGCGCTCACTCTGGCCGCCGAATTTCCCAACGCTGAGATCCTGGGGGCCGATATTTCCAAAGATGCTCTCACGCTCGCCCGCGAAAATGCCGAGCGACTCGGCCTGGCCGATCGTGTTCGGTTCGTACGAAGCAACTTGCTTGGAGGTGTGCAACCAGACTTCGATCTAATCGTCGCGAATCTTCCGTACGTTTCGACCGAAGACCGGCACAATCTTTCTCGCGAAGTGTTGCACGATCCCGAAGTGGCGCTTTTCGCAGGCCCACGCGGCGACGAGCTGGTGCAGCAATTGATTGCGCAGGCGCCGTCGTGGCTCCCACCCGGTGGAATACTGGCCCTGGAGATCGGAATTGGTCAGAGCGAGGCTCTGACCTCGGCCTTGGCAGCGAAAAATTACCGCGACATTTGGACTGAAAAGGGTTACTCGGGTGTGATACGTTTCTTGTTCGCGAGGTATGGATAAAATTCTGGTCCACGGCGGTCGCCGGCTTTCCGGCTCCATAAAGGTCAGCGGCTCAAAAAATTCCTCGCTGCCGATTCTCGCTGCCACATTGCTGACTCGGGAGCCGTGTGTCGTTCACGGCGTGCCCGACCTGAGCGACACGAATTACATGCTCCAAATTCTTGCCCACCTCGGCGCGCAGGTGGAACGCGCGAGCGGCACCGTGACTGTGACTGCCGAGAAGGTTCGCTGTGTCGCGTCTTACGATGTCGTGCGGAAAATGCGAGCGTCCGTTTGCGTTCTTGGACCGTTGCTAGGTCGATGCAAGGAAGCCAGCGTCGCGTTGCCAGGCGGTTGCGTCATTGGCGATCGGCCGATCGATCTGCACCTGAAAGGCTTCGAAGCCCTCGGCTCAGCGGTGCGCGTTGAAGGCGGCGACATCAAAGTGTTTGCGCCCAAATTGCGCGCGGCAGAAATCGACATGAAAGGGAAATTCGGTCCGACTGTGCTCGGTACAGACAACGTGATGATGGCAGCTGTCTTAGCCGATGGGGTGAGCGTCATTGAAGGAGCAGCATGCGAACCCGAGGTCGTGGACCTGGCAAATTTCCTGAACAAAATGGGCGCAAAGGTCCAAGGCGCCGGGACGAACCGGATCGTCATCGAGGGCGTGCATGAGTTACACGGCGCGAAACACCGCGTTATTCCGGACCGAATTGAAGCCGGCACGTTTCTGGTAGCAGGCGCAATCGCCGGAGACGGAGTGACGGTTAAACGCGTGCAACCGGAACATGTGCGTGCGGTCACTGATTCGCTGGCAAAGTGCGGTTACGCAGTGGACGTTGCAGGCGATTCCATTTCCGTCCTGCCCAACGGCGATGCCAGCGCGTTAGAAATCGTTACGGAACCGTACCCCGGTTTTCCGACTGACATGCAGGCGCAAATGTGCGCGTTGCTCTCGACGAACAGAGGAACGAGTTCAGTTACCGAAAACATTTTTCCGCAGCGGTATATGCACGTGGCTGAGCTAAAGCGCATGGGAGCCGAGGTCCACTTGGAAGGCGCTACTGCGGTGATTCAAGGAGTGGATAGCCTTCTCGGCGCGCCAGTAATGGCAAGTGATCTGCGCGCGTCTGCTGCGTTGGTGCTAGCCGGACTAAAAGCAGACGGCATCACGGAAGTCAGCCGCGTGTATCACATCGACCGGGGATACGAACATCTTGACGAAAAACTGCAGGAACTCGGCGCGCAGATCGAGCGGGTGAAATCGGAGTAGGCGGGTATCTTTTCTGCCTCTTCTACTGGCGAGCAGCCGGTCATTGAGCGAAAGGTTGCATATGGATCCACAACCGCCGCCGACTTCATCCGGTTCCTCTGATGTTCGAACGTGGTGCGTCCTGTGCCACGCCAGCGCATTGCTCGGATTATTCCTTCACTTTCTGGGTCACATTTTAGGCCCGCTTGTCGTCTGGCTGATAAAACGCGGCGACTCGCCTGAGATCGACGCGCATGGCAAAGAATCGTTGAATTTTCAAATCTCGATGCTGATTTACGACGCAATTGCCGCGATTCTCTGCATCTTCCTAATCGGAATTCCGATCCTAATCGCGCTCTGGGTGCTGAACACTGTCCTAGTCATCATCGCGTCGGTTAAGGCCAGCGAAGGAAAGTTCTATCAGTACCCTTTTACGATTCGGCTGGTCAAGTGACGGCTTCGCCACGTTAAATCGTTAAAAGAGTTACAAGGGTTACAAAGGAGATCCGTTGTAACGATTTAACGCTTCAACGAATCACCCTCACTTACTCGCAAGGGCCCGCAGTATTTTTAGGTTCATCACATCCTCGGCCAAGTCCTTCTCTTTTGGCGTTTCCAGCACTTTCGGGATTTTGCTGAATCGCGGGCTTCGCATGATGAAGCGGAAAGCATCCAGCCCGATCCGGCCTTTGCCGATATGCTCGTGGCGGTCTACTCGTGAACCGCGCGCTGTCTTCGAATCGTTCACGTGAATCGCGGCGAGACGATCCCGCGCCTGCGGGACGATGCGATCGAATTCACGAAATGTTTTCTTCACTCCTGATTCGTTGCTGATGTCGTAACCCGCAGCGAACAGGTGCGCGGTATCGAGGCACACGCGCAATCGCTCCGGTTCGCAAACGTTCGCGATGATTTGCGCGAGATGCTCAAATCGATGACCGATGCACGAACCCTGGCCCGCTGTGACCTCAAGCGCGATTTTCGTTTTCACTTTTGGAATTCTCCGAAACACCTCGTCGATTGAATTGACGATCTTCCGCAAACCAGCCTCTTCGCCCGCGCCGAGGTGCGCGCCCGGATGCATCACCAGAAACGGCAATTCCAGTTGATTTGCCCGGACCAGTTCTTCGGCGAGCGCGCGAATGGAATTGGCGTGAAACTGCGGGTTGCTGGCCGCTAGATTGATGAGGTAATTGGCGTGCCCGAAGACGGACAGCAATTCACCGTGTTGGACGTGATCGAGAAAAGCTCGGATCTCCTCCCGGGTCAGCGGTCTGGCAAACCACTGCATGTTGTTTTTCACGAAAATCTGCATGGCCGTGCAGCGGATCGACCGCGCTCGCTCGATCGCCATGCTCACCCCGCCTCGGATGGACATGTGCGCGCCTAGCAGAAGCCTTTTTGTCATTTCGAGCGAAGCGAAGCGGAGTCGAGAAATCTCCGTATATGATATTCAGAGTAGCTCCACGGGATTGAAAGCCTGGCCTCGCCCCGAAAGCTTTCGGGGCTGCGTTGCAGCCTCGACTTCGCTCGGAATGACTAAAATCTTTTTGGATGCCAGTCAGGTTTTTTGAGGCTGCCCGTGCCGGCGTATTCGAAAAGTTTGTACATCGGCATGAGCACTATGCCGGGCCCTTTCATGTCCAGCCGCAGATTGAAGTCGAGTTTATCATCGAGAAAATGAATGTCGCCGTTGCCCAGCATACTGAACAGTGAGCCGGCGGCCTCGAAATCCTCGGTGTGAATGATGCCGTTCTCGACGGTGAATTCGGCGTTTGCTTTGCGGGCGATGCTGTATCCGCTGCCGGGCACGATGTGGTTCAAAATTCCTGACAGCGGCCCAAAAATCGGTATGGCGAAAACGTCCCCGTTGCTTACTTCAACTTTTCCGCTGCCCCGCATCGTGCGCCAATCATTGCCAAGGCCGGTGAACTCATACGTGCCGCGTAACAGGCCCTGCGAAGTCTTGTAGTTGAAGTACAAGTCAGTCAGGCGCGGGAAATTGATCTCGCTGACGGATAGAGTTGCCCGGTAACGCGGATCGTTTCGCGCGAGGGAGATGTCAGCATTCCCGCGCAGCGTGCCTGAGAGAAGATCGGCGCGAACATCGCTAATTTGCAAGCGGTCGTTCGTGAAGAGCAATCGCGCCGAGACACGATCGAACGGCAGCGTTTTACCAAGAAAGAGATAGTCCATTCCGCTTGCGCCATCGACCTTGATCTCCAGCCGGGTGTTCTTGCCGCCGCGAAACTGGTAAACGCCGTTGGCCACGACATTCGGCGGCCGCCGGAACTTATAAGGAACAACAGTTTTCCAAGTCTTCGGGTCGATCCAGAAAATCGCCTCAGCCGGATATAATGAGCTGCCGACGTTCGAGATCCGGACCTCGTGTTTTTTGAAATCGTACGTGAAACTACCGGAACCGGTGCCTTCGTCGCGAGTGACGTGAATATCTTCGCAAGTGAGCGCATCGTCGGCGAAACGAATCGTGGCATTGGCGCCGTTCATCCATGTTCCACGAAACCGAGTGCGCCCCAAAGTAACTGTGCCGTCGCCCTGCCAGCTCCCGGGATTGCGATCTGTGCCGCGAATTGTCATCCGAATTGCAGGCGAACGTTGCCACTGCCATTCCCGCAGAAACTCGTTTGCCTGAGGCGGAACGAGCGGCCGAAGAGCCTCTGGCGACATGCTGCTCTCAATGTTCAGCCGAAAATCGTTTAGGGCGTCGAAGAGATCCGCCCTGAGTTGACCGGTCTGATGGCGCACCCGCAGCTCCCGAACCAACGTGCGCTCGCCATCCCACGAAAAATCCGCGCTTAGCTCAGAAAACGGCACCTTCTTGTACGTGAACTGTCCAAAAGCAGCATGCCCGATGATGTCCGCTTGGAATTGCCCGCCGCCCAACTTTATCGCGCCGGTGATTTCGAGCAGAGGCGGCGAATGAAATTCCACGTCCGCCATCGGTTCACCAGCGCCGAAAGCATCGAGGAGTGCTTTCAAATTTAGGCTGCTGTGTATCTGGAATTTGGCGGTGTTGCTTTCTTGATTCCAATCCCCGCGACCGGCGAAAGTGCCTTTGCCGTCGCTCCATTCACAGTGCGCGATATCTAACCGCTGGTTATTCCATTCAGCTGCGGCGGAGAGATCTCTAATTTCGTAGCTGCCCCGTTGTAGTCGTTCCCCGCGCAGGGTCGCCTCGACCCTGGCTTTTTCGATCTCTGCGATATCTCCACTGAACTTCAACTGCAAAGAAGGAGGCCCCGCAGGGAAGCTAAACTTTTGCAGTTCAGTTACGACACGCTGCGCAAGCGACAATCGCTTTTGCCATTCTTCCGGTGTGACCGATGCCGACGGCTGGTAATCGTCGCGCTTAATTAATTGCCCTCTCGCCGACACTCGAACCCCACAAAAGATTCCTTCCGCCTGACTGACGTAAATCTGTTCCGGCGGAAAATAAATGTGTGCGCGGAGGTTAGTCAGTTGCGCGCGACTGGCTTTTCCTTCAGCCGTCTTGATTGGAAACGTGATCTGCGCGTCGCGCACATCGAGCGCATTGAGAAAGGGTTCATGGTGGATGAGAGCGGCGTAATTAATATCGAGAGAGACTTCACTGATCAGCGCTAGCGTGTTTTCGCGATTTCTGTAGTCAAAAATCCTTACGTTTTTTGCGACCAGACCACGGAACGGATCGAGTGTTAGCCGGCCGATTTGGGCTTCTACGCCACGCTTGTGCAGCTCTTCTACTACGCGGTAGCGCCATTCGCGGCCAAATCCCCGTCGCGCGAGATAATAACCGGCGCCAAAAATTGCAACAACGGCGGCGAGAATCGTCAGACGAATTGCAATTGCAACAACGCGACGCGCCCGGCGCAATCGCGGCGTCTGCGCGGAATAATGAACCTGCGGTTGTTCCAGAGCGACGGGCATGCGTATTGAGGCGTTAAACCGTTGAAGCGTTGGAGGGATAGACCAACTTAACGGCTTAACGGTTCAGCCGCTTCAACGTGATTTCAACCTCCGACCTGCCGGCCCTAAATGCCACGTTTAATCTCGTGAGCACCATTTTTATTTCCACCGGTTGGTACTTCATCCGGCACGGCGCATGGCGTCGTCACATGGTGTGCATGATAATAGCTCTGGTCTCGTCTGTTTGTTTTCTGATTGGCTATATCACTTATCATGCGCGCGTTGGCGAGAAATCTTCCGGATACACCGGCTGGCTCGCGGCGGTTTACTTTCCGGTCCTGGCCTCGCATGTCCTGCTGGCCTTTGTGACGCTGCCGCTGGTGATTTTGACACTCGTTCCCGTTTTTCGTCGCCGATGGGATCGGCACACGCGGATCGCGCGCTGGACGATCCCAATCTGGCTCTACGTGTCGGTCACCGGGGTTCTCGTTTATTTAATGCTCTACAAATGGTTCCCTCCACCGGGCGTGATGCAGGCAATCCTTCCTCCACACTAGCGCAGCCAAGATCGTCTGCGCCACGCTCTCAAAATCTTGCGCTCGACGGCGATTTGATGTTTGATCAGGACGATGCGCCGCCGCGCATGGAGAAGACTTTATGGTGACCATTGCCACGTTTAATGAGCCGGCCAAAGCGCGTCAGCTTAAACGGCGTTTTCAGGATTCGGGGATCAAGGCCGACGTTCACAACGAGGCGCCCTTGCAGGAGTTTGGATTTATGTCCAAGCCGCAGGCGAACGCGAAAGTTATGGTGGAGGACAACGAGTTCGAGAAGGCGCAAGGTCTAATGATCGAATGGGAATCGACTGATCCGGACATCTCTGCGGCCCTGATTCGCTGTCCGCAATGCAACTCTTCAAACATCGAGTACCCGCAGATGACGCGGAAATTTTTGACGCCTGCACTGGTAGGCGTGCTTTGCGCGATGAAAATTATTCCGAAGGAATTTTACTGTCACGATTGCCACTTTACCTGGACGAACCGGGAAGAGCCTACAATTGGACGCCTTTGGCATCGGTTCTTCCCTGGAAGCGAAGCCGAACAAGGCTAAGGCTTTCTAGCAGCGTGCTTGCTGACTCGCTAGCAGCAGCAGACACTCCCTTCCGAGCGTCCGTTGTCATTCTGAGCGAAGCGAAGAATCCAGCTACTTCGAACACGGCAGTAACCTCAAATAATGATGCCCAGCACTTCGCAAGCCAACCAACCGCCGCAATCACTTGAAGTAGCTGGATGTCTCGCTCCGCTCAACATGACAGGCTAACGACGAAATCATGAAATGGCTTTTCGTTTTATTGCTGGCACTGATCATCTTCGGCGGCGCGGCTTGGTTCGGTTACAACACCTTCGTCAAAGAAGAAATCGAAGTGAAAAAGGAGCAGCGCGGCGAAGTCACTCCGCCGCCAGTGGTGGACGTCAGCCTGCCGGAATTTGAAGCGGCGGTAAAACTTCGCCAGGATGGAAAACTCACCGAAGCGCGTGATGCGCTTGTCGCTGTCATCCAAAAATATCCCGCTGGGAAACACCTCGATGAAGCTCGGGATATCCTTGGGGAAGTGAACACCGAAATTTTGCTGTCTCGTCATCCATCGCCGGAAAAGGTTGAATACATTGTGAAACCCGGCGACGTGCTGGCGAAGATTGCGCGCAAGCTGAAGACGACACCAGAGATGATCATGCGCATGAACAATATGAGCGGCACCATGTTGCGGATTGGCGACCGGCTGCTCATCTCACATCCCGATTTCTCGATGGTGATCCAGCGCAAAGCGAACCTGATTGTGTTGTCGAACCACGGCGCGTTTTTCAAGCAATATCATGTGCGCGAGGCAAAGTTACCGCAGAAACAGCCGGCGAAAATCACGGCGAAAGTTGCCGAAACGATGGCTTGGAAAAGTGGCAAACGCGTTGGCCTCGGCAGCAAGGAGTACCTGGCCAGCACAAAGTGGATCAGGCTGGCCGGCGCGGCAGCTTATACGTTGTACGCAGTGCCGGATGCAACGCACCCCAATCTCGACCAACCGCCCCCGCCGACCGGTCTCGGTCTCGCCGCCATTGATCTCGAGGAGCTAAGCACACTCGTGAACAATCACACCCCTGTGACGATTGTTGACTAAGTTACAAAGTTAAAAGAGTTACAAGGTTAAAAGGGGAGACCAATAAACACTGCCGCTAGCTTCTGGACCTTGTAACTTTTTAACTGACCAAATGGACTGGCAACCGCTCGACTTTGAAAAGCCGATCTTTGAACTGGAACGGCGACTGCAGGATTTAAAGAGTCATTCCACAAAGCATGACGTCGATCTGGGCTCGGCGGTGAAAGAACTTGAGGTAAAACTTCGGGAAACGCGCCGCCACGTTTATGACAATCTGACGGCATGGCAGCGGGTCCAAATCGCCCGGCACAATCAAAGGCCGTTCGCTCTTGATTACATCCAACGCTGTTTCACGAACTGGATCGAATTGCACGGCGACCGGCGCTTTGCCGATGATCGCGCAATGCCATGCGGTATGGCGATGCTCGGCAGCCAGCGTTGCGTCGTTATCACTCACCAAAAAGGGCGCAACACCAAAGAGAACGTGATGCGCAATTTCGGGTGCGCCCATCCGGAGGGCTACCGGAAGGCGCTGCGTTTGATGCGACTGGGCGAAAAATTCGGCATGCCAGTGATTTCATTGATCGATACGCCAGGCGCGTTTCCGGGCATCGGATCGGAGGAACGCCACATTTCAGAAGCAATCGCCGTGAATCTTCGTGAGATGATGAAGCTGCGCGTCCCTGTCATTGCCGCGGTGATCGGCGAGGGCGGTTCGGGCGGCGCGCTCGGGATCGGTGTGGCAGATCATGTGTTGATTTTCGAGAACGCTTACTACTCAGTTATCAGTCCGGAAGCCTGTTCCGCCATTTTGTGGAGAGACCGGCGGCATGCTGCTGAAGCCGCTGAGGCGCTCAAGCTAACTGCGCAGAATCTGGTGAAACTGGAGGTCGTGGACGAGATTATCCGCGAGCCGGAGGGCGGCGCGCACCGCGATTACGATTATGCCGCTGCGAATCTTGGAGAAGCGCTGCGCCGAAACCTGGAGCGAATTTCTCAAATTCCGGTCGCGGAATTGTTGGAGAAACGATATCAGAAATTTCGGCGCTTGGGTGTGTTTTCCGCAGGCAAAAACGTTACCGCCGCGGTTCGCGTTTGAGGTGATGTCTGGGTTCTGGGGTAGGTCAATAGGAGCTTGCTGGCTCGCTGCTTTTGCCGTTGTCATGATGGCGCGCGCCGGCGACGGATCGGAATTCCGTTTCGATCGCGACACGTTCGCGTTCGCTAATCAAACGGTGTTCGAGTACCACGAGGGACACGCTTCTCTGCGAAAACCGTCGGCAACAAAGCGAGACGCATATAATCGTCACTGCTTTGTGATGTGCCGCACGGCCGTCCAATTCAAAAAATTTGCGCGGTTCGATCCGCAAAGTACTCCATTGGATGACGCGTCACTGGCAGCTCGCATTCGCAGTGTGACACGCCAGGCGACTTGGACGGAGCCCTTGCCGGAAAATCAACGAATTGTTTTTCCAGGATACAAGGACCTGAAGGAAATGAGCAAGGCCCATCGCGAACTCGTGCAATTAAGCATCGGCCATGGCTGGCCGAGTTACTTTCGAATCAGCAATATCCGGATGGTTTTTCAGGATGGCGCCGGGTACCAGGAACAGACTCACGCTCGGTTGAATCAGGCTTTAGCGCGCGGCGAGTTGTTTGTCGCATTTCTTACCACTTACCCCCGGCTCAGCATCAATCACTCGGTTCTAATTTATAAGAGAAAATCTTCAGCGCCCAATCCCGGGGTTGATCACTATATCGTGTACGATCCTAATCATCCAGAGTCGGCGCGCGAGCTTACCTGGTCTGCACGCGATCGCGCATTCTCTTATCAAAAGGATTGGGATTTTATCGGAGGCTTTGTTCGCGTTTATCAAGTTTACGGCAAACCGCGGCAGTAAAAGCGATTCTCCAACAAGACCACTGATGCCAGAGAAGCCATCGCCGCCCACCCCAGCTCCGCCGTACCCGGTGCCTCCACCAGAACCGTTGCCACCAAATCCGCCGCCCGTACCGCCGGTGGGAAGATAAACTGTGGCCGTCGCCCTGTGGGCGACGTTGCATGCGCATCATGAGTCTACGCTTCCCACAGGGAAGCGGGCTACAGCGTTACTTCCCCGCCGGAAATAAAAAACGCAGGGCCGGTTCGACTCTCGCTGCCCAGGCTGCTTCGCTGTGATCGCCGTGATCGGCTTCCATGTACAGGATGTCCTTTGCAAGTTCCCAGCGTTTCTCGACCAGTCGATTGCACAGTTCGCGTGTTCGTTCCCAGCCGGGCTCGGCTGTGCCCGTATCGAGCCAAATTTTTATCGGTGGCTTTTGTTCGATAGAATCGACCAGCCGGTAAATCGCGAAGTTATCCCACCAGACAGACGGCGACATCACCATGAGCCGGCGGAACGCTTGCGGGTATAAAATCCCAATCGCAAGCGTCACAAGGCCGCCCAGGGACGAGCCGCCGAGCCCGGTGAATTCCGGGTCGGGTTTGGTTCGATATTTTCGGTCGATATAAGGTTTGAGTTCTTTCATCAGAAAATATCCATACAGACGGGCCAGACCGCGGCTGCGTTTTTTGCGTCTTCCTTTGGTGCCGATCGCGCCGGGTGTGGGCGTATATTCATGGACACGGTCTTCACCCATGTTTGCGACACCTACGACAATGAGCGGCTCGATAATTTTGGTGCGGATAAGGCGTTCGGCGGTTTCGTCGACACCCCATTCCACCCCGGCAAACGAAGTTGCTGCATCGAAGACATTTTGTCCGTCGTGCAAATACAAAACGGGATAACGTTTTCGCGAAAATCGGCTGTAACCCGGCGGCAGATAGACCAAAATGTCGCGCCGGTTTCCGAGAATTCTGGACGGAAACGCGCGATGCCGTTTGATGTTTCCTGACAGCGTGTGTTTGCGCATCGAATCGAAACGCTTCGTTGAAGAAGAAACGCAGTGCAAGCGTCTTGGTCCGCCGCAGGACGAATCCGCCTGGCGGACTTGCCATTTTGCGGCGACGCAACCAAGATGGCCGCGCTACTTCCAATGAACGAACGTTACGTCAAATGGTACACGCCCTGGCTGAGCCGCGAGTTTTGAGATGCTAGTTTTCGGCGATAAACGTGCGCTGCCAATATTGGCTTCCGTCATCCGGAGCCGTCAGTCATCTTATCAGCTTGAGCGGCTCCTTCGATATCAGCTCGTTCTTCGACGGTTATCACGACGACAATATCTACTTCCACAGCCCGTACGAATATCTGCCGAACATGCCCGATTGGCACCGGCGAATGGGACAACACGCGCGATGAATCCTATCGGTTGTCCGCCATTCTGAATTCCAAAGGCATCAAGCATTGGCTGGACGATGGCAAATGGCGCGGCCACGATTGGAACTATTGGCAGGACATGTTGCAATATTATTTATCGATATTGTGACCGCGCGGCTTCGTTATCCCGAGCGAAGTCGAGGGATCCCGTAGCACTACCGTTCGGTTGCTCCGCGGGATTCCTCGATTACGCTTCGCTCCGCTCGGAATGACAGAACTGATATGAAACTCGTAATCGCCGCGACCGGCGCAAGCGGAGCGATCTATCTGCAACGCTTGCTTGAGCAGATCGATTGCGCAGCGCACGAGGTGCATCTCGTTATGAGCGCGTTCGCGCAAGAAGTTACGAAGCAGGAGTTAGATGGTTTCAAGATTCCTGCCGAAGTTTCGCAGCATTCTGAGAGCGACATGAACGTGCCATTTGTTAGCGGCTCAGCGCGTTTTGACGCGATGGTGATCGTCCCTTGTTCGATGGCCACGCTGGGGCGAATCGCTTCCGGTTCCAGCGACAGCGTGCTTTTACGCGCGGCCGATGTCTTCTTAAAGGAACGACGAAAATTGATTCTCGTCCCCCGGGAAACACCGTGGAATTTGATTCACGCTCGCAACGTTGTGACTTTGCTTGAGGCTGGCGCGATTGTCCTCCCGGCGGTTCCATCCTTCTACAGTCGTCCCAGTTCCCTCACCGCCGTCGTCGACACAGTGGTTTGGCGCATCCTCGACCAAATCGGGTTGCCCAGCCCGGGTGCATATCGTTGGGGTGACCAAAAGGGGTCGGCCAAAACGTCGCGCAAGAAAAGTTGAAGATCGAAGGCAGACTCGCGCGATGGCTGATCGCGTTTGGAGTTCGTTTGTTGCGGGCTTGGGAGCGTACGCTGCGTTACGAGGTTGACGATCGGGCGGGGATCGTGGGCGAACCGGTGACGGAAAATTTCATCGGCGCGCTCTGGCACAATCGGTTGCTAATTTTTCCCCTGGTCTTGCGGCGGTTTTTTCCCAATCGTCCTGGCGCCGCGCTGATCAGCGCCAGCCGCGACGGCGATTTGCTGACGGATGGCATTCACCGTTTTGGCTACGACGTGGTTCGCGGCTCCAGCTCGCGCCTGGGCGCGAGCGCAATTCTTCAACTTACCGAAGTGCTTGCGTCCAGGCGCGACGTGGTCATCACGCCCGACGGTCCACGCGGCCCGGCCTACGAACTTGGGCCAGGCATCGTCTTTCTCGCACAAAAATCCGGTGCGTCGGTGTTGCCAATGAATCTCGAATATTCGCGCTGCTGGCGGCTGGGAAGCTGGGACCGTTTTATTATCCCGCAACCATTTTCAAAAGTGCGCGTGCTGATCAGCCAGCCGCACCACGTTAAGCCGACCGGCACACCCGACGAATTTGAAGCCGAACGCCTTGCCCTGCAGAACGCAATGATGGCGCTGGTTGAAATGCGCTGACTCTTTGTCATCCTGAGCGCAGCGAAGCGGAGTCGAAGGATCCGCGGAACTGCCTGCCCGTAATGCAACGGGATTCCTCGACTTCGCTCGGAATGACGACTCAAAAACCATGGCAATACTCCTCGATGGCCGCGCAATTGCAGAGAAAGTTTATGTTGACCTTCGCCACGAGATTGCGGAGCTGAAAACAAAAGGCGTGACGCCAGGTCTCGCGGTCATTCTCGTTGGCGATAATCCAGCTTCGCGCACTTATGTACGTTCTAAAGACAAGATGTGCCGCGATCTTGGCTTGCACTCAGTGAAATTGGAGCTGCCCGCTTTAACCACACAGAGTGAGCTGCTTGCGCGAGTTGAACAATTCAATCATGACGCGAGCATTCACGGCATTCTTGTTCAATCGCCGCCGCCCGAGCACATCGACGAAGCAGCAGTGGTGCGCGCGCTCGACCCGCGCAAGGACGTTGACGGGTTTCACCCGGAAAATGTCGCAAAGCTCGTGCTCGAAGACGCGACTGGGTTTGTGCCGTGCACGCCGTTGGGCGTGCAATGTTTGCTCCTCGAAAGCGACATCGCCATCAGCGGCGCGCACGTTGTGGTTCTAGGCCGCAGCATGATCGTTGGGAAACCTTTGGCACTACTGCTCATGCAGAAAAATAAAAATGGCAACGCGACGGTCACAGTCGTGCATTCGCGGAGCCGCGATCTCATGGAGATTACGCGCTCTGCTGACATCGTTGTTGCCGCAATTGGGCGGGCCGAATTTTTGAAAGCCGATCACATCCGCGAAGGAGCTGTCGTTGTTGATGTGGGAATTAATCGGGTCGAAGATGCGGCAAGCGAACGCGGCTACCGGCTAGTGGGCGACGTTGCATTTGACGAAGTGTCGAAAAAGGCGAGCGCGATTACACCGGTGCCAGGCGGCGTTGGACCAATGACGATTGCGATGCTGATGGCGAACACGGTGAAAGCGGCGAGGCAATCGTTCTGAACAGCTTCATCTCGAGCGCAGTCGAGGGATCCCGTTGCTTCACCATTCGTTGCTCCGCGGGATTCCTCGACTAGGCTTCGCTCCGCTCGGAATGACGATTTGTCGACGAAACGATTTTTGCGGTGAGCAGTTTCAGTATCGCGGGGTTAATTCGCGCGCCGTGAATGAAGAAGGAGCCGAGTTGCGGCCGCAGGACTGCCGCGCGCGAGAGGCGATTGATCCATAAACGGCCACGATACATTTGGGCGTAAGCGCGACCAAATTCGCGCAACGCCGCGTTCCGATCATCCCCGCGAAGAATCTTCGCGATCACGTTTGCGGCCAGTTGGCCTGAGCGCAGGGCGTAATAGATTCCTTCACCTGTGAACGGCTCGACCACACGAGCTGCGTCCCCGATGAAAAACAAGTTTTCGTGAGCGGACGGAATGGGCGATCGAGTGAGCGGTGTGATCGTGCGCCAGGATTGATTGGCGGCTAGTTGAAATTCGCGCTCCGCCCAGTGACGCAAATTCGAAATGGTTGGCGGCGCGCCGACGAGGCAAAGATTCAACTCGGTCTCATTTACGGGTGCCTGGCCCGAGTACCCTTCGCGCAAAAATTGCAGAACCACGCGGTTTCCAAAATGTCGCGGCAGCGGGACATGGGCTTGTAGCGCGACGCGTTCACGCGTCGAGCGAGGCAACAAATTGCAAAAACGCGCCACGCTGGAGTTGCGTCCATCCGCGCCGATCAATATCCGCGCTTCGTAAGTTTCGCCGGAAGCGGTTTCAATTCTCCAAGCGGCGTTCTGCCGCAACGCGCTCACAGTGGTTTGCTCGTGAACGTCCGCGCCGATTTCGCGAGCGCGTCTTAGCAGCAGGTCGTCGAACAGGCTGCGTTTGACCGAGATTTCGCAATCGCCACCCGATGGGAGATCGAAAGTGACTTTGTGACCATGGATCGCGATGAACTCAACCGACGACAGTTTCGAATGCGGCAAATCCCAGACTCGCTGCGCAACATCGAGGCATTCCAATACCGGCCAGCACGATGGATTCAGACAGTCCCCGCAAACTTTTTCGCGCGGAAATTTCTCCCGCTCGAGCAGGAGCGTGCGCAGGCCGCTTAGCGCGCAAAAAACGGCGCAGCTCGATCCGGCCGGGCCGCCCCCGACGATGGCGACATCGAACGTTTGCATTAAGCATTTAATTCCCTCATTCCGAGCGAAGTCGAGGAATCCCGTTGCATTACTTTACGGTTTTGCCGCGGGATCCCTCGACTACGCTTCGCCGCGCTCGGGATGACAACGTCCGTTGGCCGCTGAATCCGCGCTGGCGCGCGATTTAATCACGGAGCACAATAATCGGCATGGGCTGGTCGATTCCAATCCTTCGTGTTGCCGGGATTCAATTGCGGATTCACATCACGTTTCTGCTGCTGATCGCGTGGATCGCATTTGCTTATTATGCGCAGGGCGGCTCGGCCGCAGCAGTGGGCGGAGTCTTGTTCATTTTGTTGTTGTTCGCATGCGTGGTGTTGCACGAGTTCGGGCACGCTTTGGCGGGAAAAGCCTTCGGAATCAACACGCCTGACATCACGTTGTTGCCCATCGGTGGTGTGGCGCGATTGGAACGTATCCCGGACGAACCGGTGCAAGAGCTTGTCATTGCGGCAGCAGGTCCGGCTGTGACGGCACTTATCGCGCTCGGTGCATTGATCGGCGGTGGTTCATGGGATTATCCGCCAACGACGAAAACCAGCATTCCGGACCTGTTGTTCACGATGAACGCTATATTGCTTCTCTTTAACCTGTTGCCGGCATTCCCGATGGACGGCGGCCGGGTTCTGCGGGCGCTACTGGCTACGCGCATGAGTTATGCCCGTGCCACGCAGGTAGCCGCGACTGTGGGACAGGGATTCGCGTTCGTATTTGGCTTCATCGGGCTGCTCAATCCGAACTGGTTTATGTTAATTTTCATCGCGCTGTTCGTTTACATCGGTGCGTCGCAAGAGGCGGCACTCGCGCACATGAAAGATGTCTCGCGCCGGTTTCCGGTTTCGAGCGCGATGGTACGCGAGTTTCGAACCCTCAGAGCAGACGCGACGCTCGAAGAAGCAGTCGACGCGCTGCTTGCGACTTCACAGCACGATTTTCCTGTTGTGGACGAATCCGGAAACGTCGTCGGCTTATTAACGCGTCAGGATCTCATCTCTGCGCTGCGCAAAAATGATCCCACGCTTCGTGTGGGCGACGTGATGCGGCGCGATATTCCCACAGTAACAACGGGCACACGTTTCGAGGACGCCTTTCGCATCATGCAGGAATGCAATTGCCCGGCCGTGCCCGTGCTGGATCGCATGAAACGGCTGGTTGGCCTGCTCACGCCAGAGAACGTCACCGAACTAATGATGGTTCAATCAGCGATGCCGCAGCGCCGCATCTTGTAAGCTGGTAGGGCGCGTCACTCCGTGCGCGCCGCCCTCCGTCTTAGTCGAGAGAATTACGAGCTGATGCGCATCGGCATCAGCACGTAAAGGAATGGCGTTTGAATTTTCAAAACGCCAGGGCTCATCTCGTCGATCAGATCGAGAAACACTTCATCTTCGGTAAGCGCGCGCAGCGGCGCCATGAGAAATTCCGGATTGAAGGCGATGGAGAACTCGCGGCCCTTGTAGGCAATGGCTAGCGATTCTTTCGCTTCACCGACCTCCGGCGTATTTGCGGTGATATCGAGATTGTTTTTGCTGAAATTCAGTTTCACCGAATGCGACTTGTCACTGGCCAAAAGCGAAACGCGTCGAAGTGAATTTAGAAACATCTCGCGTTCGAGTTTTACGCGCTCTTTGGCCTCGGCTGGAATCACCTGGCGATAGTTTGGATAATTGCCTTCGATCAATTTGGAAACGAGCAGCGTCTTGTTCAGATCGAATGCAATCTGGCCGTTGCTCATGCTCAGCTTCACCTCGCCGTCGTCGGTAAGCAGACGCTGCAATTCCGTGACTGCCTTGGTCGGAACAATCAGGTCCGATTCATGGCTTCGCGGGAATTCCAATTCAATTTCCGCCATAGCGAGGCGCCGCCCATCTGTTGCTACCAGTGTGAGC